>DATHTS010000887.1:0-2334 GCA_035462935.1 Pyrinomonadaceae bacterium | reverse complement strand
ATTCCTTCCAATCCGTTTCAAAAAAATTCGCTTCAAATATCTCAATATTCTCTTCGTCTCGAAACTTATCCTGCGATTGCTCAACATAATTTGAAGAAACGTCAAAACCAAAAATTTTCGCCGAATGAAAAACCTTGCGGGAAGCCGCAACAAAATTTCCCAAACCGCAAGTCGGTTCGATAATCGTTTGAGGTTTGATTTTTAGCCGCGACAATAAAAGACAGACTTCAAATGCAAGTTCACGCGGCGTTTGAAAATCACCGAACTCTTTTACTTTTTTGTCTTTTATTAAACTTATCATTTGACACGCCAAATTCCATCAACATTTCCGGCTTCTGCTATAACGCGACCATATTGTAATCGCCATTGTAGCGCATTTGAGATCGTCAGATAACCTTCAACTATTGGCTTTCCACTTAAAATTTCTTCAGCGATTTTATAAGCTTCAATATCATCAAGGGGCAGGTTACGACTTAGCATAAACGAAACCAAATCGTCAGCGTTTCCATTATTTTCTAAAATTTGCCTTAAACCTGTGGTTGTTTGATAATCGGCAGTTCTTTCCTTATCTACAAAAATAGTGTGCAGAAAATTCAGGTTCGACGTTTTCGTAACTTCATCATTGGTTTTACTATAAACAAAAATCAAAAGTGAATATCCTAAACCAAAGATTTTCTGCCGTGCGGAACGATACGGGCACGAAGATTGAGGCTGTATGATGCTCGTAACTTTAATATCAACTTCGAGTTCCGGCAAATCAATTCCCGAAGCCGCGCTGCTAAATTTAACTTTATATTTTTCACCAAGATAATTCTTGAGTTTTAACTCAACGTATGTGCCGACATCTTTACCATTATCTTTTCCAAATAAATACGGTTCATTATAAAGCGATTCAACATCTGCAAAAGTTCTCGCTTCTTTTAACAATTGAGAAACTGTAAGTTTTCGCTTCATATATTATTCATCAATCACCGGCTCTTGTTTGCGGATTTTACATCTTTCCGCCCGCCATTTTTTCCTTAAGGCAGCAACATCGAATTTATCTTTCGATTCCGAGATGAATTAGAATCGCATCTTCGATTTCGGCTAATTTTGACTCGCTGATTTTACCGATTTTGTTACCGATTCTTTGTTTATCAATCGTGCGGATTTGATTGGCTTTTGCCTTTGAATCGTTTGATAAATCTCCTTCGCCTTTTGGCAGAAGAACCTCAAACGGATAGATTTTCGCGGTAGTCGAAGTTATCGGCAAAATCGAAACAGTTGCGGCGTATTGATTGTTAATATTGTTGGAAACAATCAAAACCGGGCGGGTTTTGGAGATTTCGCTCCCGATGGTCGGACTCAGATTCGCCCAGTAAATCTCGCCTTTCAGAATTCGGTTCATAAATTCTCGAAATCCGCCGGTTCAAATTCTTTCGCCAAAGCCAAATCTTCATCGAAAGCCGATAGATAGCCTTCAACCAGCAAGGAATTTTTCTTTTCGCGCTCGATTTTTTCTTTGATGGCTTCGATAATGAACTTATCTTTCTGCTTCGCAATCGTGCTTAAAACACCAAAAATTTCGTCAGGTAAATTTATTTCAAGAGTTTTCATATTTTGATTTTACTACAAATAAATTACTCATCAATCACCGGCTCTTGCTTGCGCGTCTTCCTTCTTTCCGCCCGCCATTTTTTTCTAACCGCCGCAACATCGAATTTATCGCGCCGCCCGTCCCGCAAATTTTCGATTTCGTGCTGAACGCGAGCGGCAACTAGGCGGTAGGCTTCGGTGTTCGGGACGCCTTTGACCATTTCGGCGAGTTCGTCGTATTCCAAAAATCGTCCGACTTTCGCGCCGATGTTAGCGCCAATGCTTGAAGTTTTCGGGATTGTCATTCCTTTGGGAAACGCTTCATAAGTTCCCCAGAGATAAACAGGCAGAATTCCGACCTTATCATTGAGTGAGAGATAGCCGATAATCGGTTTGAATTCGGCTATCTGCCCGGAAGTT
The DNA here is from genome assembly GCA_035462935.1 of Pyrinomonadaceae bacterium. Taxonomy (GTDB): domain Bacteria; phylum Acidobacteriota; class Blastocatellia; order Pyrinomonadales; family Pyrinomonadaceae; genus DATHTS01. Next base: position 339 of record DATHTS010000887.1, on the reverse strand, counting down.
TGTCGCCCGCCTTCGGGAAAAATCAGGGTGTTGTAGCCTTCGTTCAAGATTTGCGTAACGTGGCGCAGAGATTGGCGGAGGCTTCCCGTGCGCTCAATCGGGATGAGGGTTGTAAAATTATTCATATAAGCGCGTTTGTATTTCGTGTCAAACCAGTAATCAGCCGCCGCGACCGCTACGGTTTGTTCCGCCGCGTCTTTGCCGAGAGCTTTTTTGACCAAGCCCATATCCAGATGCGAAACGTGATTTGAAGCGACAATGAAATTCGTGTGGACGGGAACGTTCGATTCGCCCTCGATTTTCGTGTTCAGAACGCTCTCGTAAAGCGTTTCCTGGGCG
>DATHTS010000886.1:0-4706 GCA_035462935.1 Pyrinomonadaceae bacterium | reverse complement strand
AAAAGAAGGCAGAAGCACGGCGTAAACGCTCACTTCCGCGTCGTTTGCCCGCTCGATAACCGTTCTCGGCGCAACCGTATCGCCGACCGGAAATCCGTCGGTTATTAAAATGACGGCGCGTTTCGGCATTTGATTATTGATGTTCGGCGGCGATTTTTTCTGCAAAAGCCTGACCGCATCGTCAACCGCGTCGTAAGCGTGAGTTGAAAGACCTTCCTGATCGCGCAAAATTTTCTGAAAAGATTTTTCCAGCCTGTCGCGCCGATTGGTAAAAGACTGCAAGGTTTTTACGCGCATTCCGAACGTCATCACGGCGAAATGAGTATTGTAATCCGCCAGTCTTCCGACAAAATTCTGCAAAGAATTACGCAGATGCAGCAATTCTTCAGTCGTCATACTTCCCGAAACGTCCAGTGCGAAAACCAGCGAGAGCGGGCGATTCTCATTCTGGCGGGTAATCGGCTTGAAAAAATCAATCGGGCGTTCTTTGCCGTCTTCAAAAAGCCGAAAATCTTTGGCGTCCAGCCCGCGGACGGGTTGTCCGTCCTTATCCATAACCGTCACTTCAAAAGCGACAAGCTCGGTATTTATGCGAATTACATCTTCGTTGGTTTGAGCTGCGACAGATAGTGAGGAAAATATAAAAATCAACGCAAAGACGCAAAGGCGCAAAGACGCGGAGGAAAATCCGAACTGAAATCGGGAAGATAAAAAAAATCTGTGTTTATCCGTATTCATCTGTGGTTTCATTTCCTTATTCTGCATCTCTTTGCGTTTTACTAACTTCATAAAAATTCAAAATATCCGAACTTTTCGGGAACGTGAAAATTTGGTATTGCGGTTTCGGTCGGCTGCCAAGCCAGATAGCCGCGCGTTTCGCCTTTTCCGATACAGCGAAACAAATTTCCGCGCCAAACGTCGCCTGCCTTGGGTGTTTGTCCAAATGCCCGCCAATCAATTTTTATTGCCGCTGAAATTGTATTTTCCGAGACTTCGGCGGCGGCTTGCATTTTAGAATTATACTCAAAATTCGATTTTCGTTCACCATTCGGCAAAATTTGAATCTCCAAATCGAGCCATTCTCCGGTCGGCGCGACCTCAAATTCAAAATAGCGGCTAACAAATTCAGAATCCGGCGCGATGAAAATCTCAAAAACGTCTCGCTCCCATAAACCGATGGTTTTTCTCGCGGTCTCAGGGTTAGGATCAACGATTAACGGCTCTCGCCGGTTTCCCGTAAATTTGACGAATAAAGCCTCGTCCGTCCAAAGCAGCCGCGCCGCTGCCTGTCTGCCTTCTTCCGCTTCAATGCCTGACCAGTAATTTCTTATGCCGATTTCCCGGCAGCTCTGCCAGACATCGTTTTCAAAATCATCGAGAGCGAAGCTTTTCAGTGTATAAGAAACCTGTGCTTTGTTCATTGGTTGTCTGAGAAATTTTTCGCTTTATTTAACCTTTCATTTTGACCGGACTCGTTCAAAATGATGCGTCAGTTTGATTGAAATTTTATCACAAAACCGGCTCAATAATTTTTAACTCAATAAATAACTGACTTTCCGAATTCTTTAAATTTGGCATAAAAGTTGAAATGTTTTCAGCGACAGATTTTTCTCCCTCGTTTAGAAAAATCATTCCAAGAGGACAAGGGTGATGAAATCAAATCTCTCGAATTACAGCCGGCAGACAAAAATTCTTTGGTTTGTTATGCTCGGCGCGGCTCTTTTCGCGCTGGGGTTTGCCGTTTATCAACTTCTCTCTTTTTCACTTTTACAATTCTGGGCTTTGGGCGTTGCCATAATCGTTTTCGCGCTGCTCAGCCGGTATGAATTCAGGATTCCGAAAACGCCTGCGGTTATTTCCGCCGGAGCAGTCGGCGTTTTTTGGGGAACAATCTGGCTCGGTATTCCGGGCGGAGTTCTTCTTGCCGCCGCCGCTTCTCTGGCGAGATACGGCATCGGGTCGAAAAACAAGAAGCTCTGGCTTTTTGAAGTTTTTGCCAATATTTTTTCAGGTTTTGCGGGAGCGAAAGTTTTCTACCTGATTTTGCAGCAGTTTGCAGGTTTTCAGGCGAATATCGTCGCTCAAAATTCGGTTAGTTTTCTCGGTTTGACAGCGGCGATAGTTTCGATGGCTGTCGTTCATTACCTGCTTAACGGATTGCTTACGCCGGTATTTTTCAAACTCGAAGGCGAAGCCAAAATCACAAACGGCTGGAAGGAAACCCTGCTTTGGAAATCTATATGCTATTCGATTGTCATTTTAACGGTATCATTACTTCATTTTACCTTTTGGAAATTCGGTTTAGCTTTCGGATTGGTCGTTCTTCCGCTCGTAATTCTCGGGCATTCGGCTTATAAAATTCACGTTGCGCGTTTGGCGCAAAAGACGAGAGAAATTACCGAAGCCAGCCGCATTCATTTGGCGACCGTCGAAGCGCTCGCCACAGCGATTGACGCGCGTGATCAAGTCGGTGTCGGTCACGTTCGCCGCACACAGATTTACGCTATCGGCGTCGGCGAAGTTTTAGGATTATCCGAAGATGAAATCTGCGCTTTGCGAACCGGGGCGCTTCTGCACGACATCGGAAAGCTCGCCGTTCCCGATCATATTTTGAATAAACCGGGCAGATTAACTCCCGCCGAAGTTGAAAAGGTAAAAATCCATTCGACCGTGGGCGCGTCAATTTTGGAAAAAGTCGGCTTTCCGTATCCGGTCGTTCCGACCGTTCTGCATCATCACGAGATGTTTGACGGAACCGGGTATCCCGATAAATTGAAAGGCGAAAACATTCCGCTGACGGCGCGGATTTTGGCGGTTGCCGACGCTTACGATTCGCTTCGCGGAGCGCGTCCGTTTCGGGGCGCGGTGGCGCGGGAAGAGGCGAGAAGATTTTTGCTCGACGGCGCGGGAACGCAGTTCGATCCGAAGATTGTGGATGTATTTTTGCGAAATCTGCGCCGTTTTGAAAAAGAAATCGAAGCCGAAGGCTTGGCATACAGTTTTGACAGCCAGAAGGAGACGTTTCTTTCGGCGGACAAAAGCAATGATAAAGGTTTTGTTCACCAGATTAAACGCGCCAACCGCGAAGTTTTCACGCTTTATGAATTGGCTCGGGTTTTCAGCGCGTCTCTGAATTTAGAGGAAACGCTTTCGCTTTTCGTGAAAAAAATTGGCGAGCTTGTGCCGTTTGACACCTGCGCGGTTTACCTGATTGACGGAACGGGCGAGAGAGCGTCAGCCGTTTTTGTGGAGGGCAAAAACAGTCTCGAAATCAAGGATAAAAAGGTCAAAGCGGGCGAAGGCGCGACCGGTTTTGTTTTGAAAAAAAGACAGCCCGTTCACAAAGTAAATCCGGGGCTGGATTTTACTTTTAGCCAGACGCATTTTGCCGAAGAATACACGGCAATGACATCTTTACCTTTGATTGCGGAAGGAAAATTACTCGGCGCGGTTTCGCTGTATTCGTGTGAGATCGGAAATTATGAGGAGGAACATCTGCGCCTGCTCGAAGCGGTTTCGCGCATAGCTTCCGACGCCATTTCAAAATCGCTTTATCACGCCGAAACGGAAACTAAAGCGTTGACCGATCCGATGACGGCTCTGCCGAATGCGCGAAGTTTGCAGATGCAGTTTGAAAAAGAAGTCGCCCGCGCCAGCCGCAAGGAGAGCGTTTTTCAAGTTCTTATGCTTGACCTCGACGGTTTCAAAGCCGTGAACGATACTTTTGGGCATAAAGTCGGCGATGAAATGCTGAAAAATCTCGCCGCAGTTTTGCGCGAGCAGCTGCGCGATTATGATTTTCTGGCGCGATACGCGGGCGACGAATTTGTCGCCATCGTTCCCGAAACAACCGGTGAAGCGGTTCAGGAATTATGCTGCCGCATAGAAAAAGCGGTCAGCGAATTTGCGCTGCCGACCGGCGACGGCAGATTCGCGCAGGTCGGAATCAGCGTCGGCGCGGCTTCCTATCCGCATCACGGCGATACGCTCGAAAAAGTCCTGATCGCCGCCGACAAGGCAATGTATTCGGTCAAGGCGTCGCACAGACAGCGAAAGCAGCCGCCCATTTTGCCAATCGAAACGGTTATTGTGACTGAAAAGGAAATTATTAGCGAAAACTTCATTCCCCAAAGGGAAATTGTAAATGACAGCTTCATTGTAGAACTGGACGAAAGCCACATCGTTTCGGCGGCGATTAATTAAAAAGTTTTGAGTTTTTAGTTTTGAATTTTAAGTCTTATACAAGCAGGCATAAATAAATGAGAAACAATTTCCCTCCTTTTTAAGGAGGGATGCCCTTTAGGGCAGGGTGGTTAGTTTTGATTGAGACCTGCAATGATTAAACAGAATAACCCACCCCGCGCTGAAGCGCCCCCCCTCCTTGAAAAAGGAGGGGAGTTTTTTTTCTCATATTTTTACGCCTACTTGGTATTACTTAAAACTAAGACTTAAAACTCAAAATTCAAAACTAAAAACTAAAATTCACCTTCCTTTTCTCATCTCGGCTATTCGAAACGCCTGGCGGCGCACGGAATCGGAAACATTTTTATTTTTTGCCAAAGTGTCCAGATCACGCGGTTGTAGGCGCGTTAGAATTGTCATTACATTCGAGAGCGGCGTGCGCGGATTGCGCGCCAGACTAACCATAATCGAATAAAGCCGCGACCATTTGCGATTGATGGCGATTTGGCGAAGAATATCTTCGT
>DATHTS010000885.1:0-1557 GCA_035462935.1 Pyrinomonadaceae bacterium | reverse complement strand
GGGGTTCTGGATTTTATGAGAGACAGGTATAACGCACCGAACTATTTGCGCCAGGAAGCTGAGCAAACCGGTTCGCGCCGAAAATCGCCGCCGCCGAGCGAGACCAACGCCGAAACTTTTTATTATAAAAAGCAGATGGACGCCCGAACTCGGATGGTTATCGTTTTGCTTGACGACGAGGAAGTCGAAGGTACAATCGAGTGGTATGACACAAACGCCTTGAAAATAAGCCGTCAGGATGCGCCTAATTTATTGATTTATAAAATTAATATCAAGTATATTTTCAAAGCCGATGAGCGCGGGCAAAAGTAAATAGTCAATCAAGAATCAAAGGAGCGCCGGCATCTTGCCGGCAAACGGAGCGAAAGCGGCGGCGCAGTGTTTAGCTAAACGCGCCTTTGATTAAACTTGTGTTTTCGCGCTGTCGCGCTCACTGCCGGCAGGATGCCGGCGTTCCTTTTGGTTACTTAAATTTAAAAGCTGTATTTGATTATTGTAAAATTAAAGCCGGAGTGAATGAAAATCAAGCCAACCAAAATTTCTCTTCCGCTAAAATCCAAAAACCGCGCATCGGAATAACAATGGGCGACCCCGCCGGAATAGGTCCTGAAATCACGCTCAAAGCCCTTCTTAATAAAAATTTAAACGAAATCTGCCAGCCTGTAATTATCGGGGATGCGGAAGTTTTGCTCCGAACCGCGAGAGATTTAAATTTAGAGACGGATTTCCCGATTGTAAAAAAGGCGGAAGAAATTCCTCAAGATTCTGCGCAAATCATAATTTTCGATTTAGCAAATATAAAAGAAAAAATTGTTTTGGGCGAAGAATCCGCCATTGCCGGTAAAGCTTCTGCCGAATACATTGAAACAGCGGTTCGACTGTGGAAAGAGAAAAAGATTGACGCAATCTCGACCGCTCCGATTAGCAAGAAGGCAATCTCACTCGGAGGTTATGGTTTTCCCGGACACACGGAATTTCTGGCTTATTTAACCGATACGAAAAAATTTGCGATGTCGTTTTTTGCCGAGAAATTGCGCGTAGTTTTGCTTTCGACTCACGTTTCTCTCAGAAAAGCAATTGATTTGGTAAAAAAGGAAAGCCTTGTCGAGTTGATAAGATTTTCAAACTCAGAGCTTGAGAAATTACTAAAAAAAAATGTAAAAATAGCGGTTGCCGGTCTCAACCCGCACGCTTCCGAAGGCGGAATGTTCGGGACGGAAGAGGCAGAAGAAATTGAACCCGCAATCGAGGAATGCCGTAATAAATTCGGAATAGACGTTTCGGGAGCTTATTCGCCGGACACGATTTTTTTGCGCGGCTATCGCGGCGAGTTCGACGCCGTCATTTCCTGTTATCACGATCAGGCGACGATTGCCGTCAAAAGTTTGTCTTTCGGCGCGTCGGTAAACGTTACGCTCGGTTTGCCTCTGATTCGGACATCGGTTGATCACGGGACGGCTTTTGATATTGCCGGGCGGAATTTGGCGGATGAATCCAGTATGCAGGCGGCAATCAAATTAGCGGCGGATTTGGTTTTAGGGTAATTCTGAAATTTTA
>DATHTS010000884.1:0-8596 GCA_035462935.1 Pyrinomonadaceae bacterium | reverse complement strand
CATAAAACCACCTCTTTGCAATAATTATAACATTTTACTTATCATTCAAAGCCGCAACCCCGGGTAATTCAACCCCTGAAAGAAACTCAAGGGTCGCGCCGCCGCCGGTTGAAATGTGCGAGATTTTATCTTCAAGTCCGGCTTGATTGATTGCGGCAACCGAATCGCCACCCCCGACAATTGAGATCGCGCCATTTTCAGTCGCTTCCGCGACAGCTTTCGCAACCGCAATTGTTCCTTCGTCAAACGGCTTTTCCTCAAACATTCCCATTGGACCGTTCCAGACGATTGTTTTCGCACCTTCGAGAGCGTTTTTGAAAATGGCGGAAGTTTCCGTGCCGATGTCCAAACCGACCTGCCCGGCATTTGTAAAATCAACCGGAATTGTTCGCTGCGAATTTAACGGGTCGTAACTGTCCACAACCTGATGATCGGTCGGCAAAATCAGCTCGACCCCTGCTTCTTCGGCTTTCCGCTCGATTTCCCGGGCGGTTTCCAACATTTCGTTTTCGACCAGAGATTTGCCGACCGTGTAGCCTTTCGCCTTGAAAAAGGTGTAAGCCATCGCGCCGCCGATGAGCAATTTATCAACCTTGCGCTCGATTAGAGATTCGATAACGGGAATTTTGTCGGAAACTTTTGCGCCGCCTAAGATTGCGACAAACGGGCGTTCGGGATTGTTCAGGGCTTTGGATAAAAAGTTTAATTCCTTTTCCATCAAAAGTCCGGCGGCGGATTTTTCAACAAACTTTGTGATTCCGTCGGTGGAAGCGTGCGCGCGGTGCGCCGCCCCAAAAGCGTCGTTGACATAAACGTCGGCAAGGTCGGCAAGCTGCCGTGCAAAATCCTCGTCGTTTTTCTCCTCGCCCGCGTGATAACGCAAATTTTCCAATAAAAGAACTTCGCCCTCTTTTAATTTTTCCGCCTTTTGCTTTGCTTCATCGCCTATACAATCCGAAGCGAAGAAAACTTTGTCGTTTTTCACTTCGGCGCGACCAAGGTTTGTTTCTTTATTGGAAATCTCGACCGGCTCATTTCCCTGCGATGAAACGTCCTGTAAATCCGGCAGCTGCCGCAAATATTCATAAATGGGGCGAAGGCTGTATTTGCTTTCGTCATACGGCATTCCCTTTTCTTCCGCCTTCTTTTTGTCTTTTATAGGTCTGCCGAGATGCGAGGCGAGAATGACTTTCGCGCCCTTTTCAATCGCGTAATTTATTGTCGGAAGCGCGGCTTGAATGCGTGTGTCATCCTCGATTTTCCCGTTTTTTATCGGCACATTGAAATCAACGCGGATAAAAACTCTTTTGCCTTTCAAATCCAAATCTTTTATGGATAATTTGTTCATAATCAATTTTTGTCAGTTAAAGAAAAAATCAAGGAACTTTTGATAAAAAACTAAAATTATTTTTTATCTGCTTCTCCTTGATTGTTTCCTTTTTTGGCGATTTATTTCAAACCTACAGGTGTTTTGTAAGTCAGTTTATTGTTCTGGAAGGTGACAAAAACACTGGAGAAATCTTCCCCCTCCCACTTGTAGGTAACGCCTTTTCCATCCTCCGGGCTTTGGGCTTTCGCGCCTTCGCCGCCAAGTATTTTAACCACTTCTTCGTAACTCATTCCATCTTTCAACTGATTGTATTTTTCCATCGTCAAATTAATTTTCGGACCTGAGCTTAAATTCGCGGCAGCATTTGCAGGCTGGGCATTAGAATTCGGCGCATTTTCGGTTGGCAAAGACTCTTTCTGCACATTTACGACGGTATTCCTTTCACCATCAGGACCGCAGCCGATAGTTAATAAAATTGTTCCGATTAAAGTTAAACCAAATAGATATTTCATTTTTCCTCCCTTCTTTTTCCTTTACAAATCTTTATTATAAATTATTGACAAAAATTATTAACGCTGCAATCACAGCCCAATTTGTCTTTATATCACGAAAGAAATTTATGTTTGTTCTGTCAATTAATTTAGACTTTTCCGGGTTAAAAGCGAAAATTGTCTTTTTCCGCAAAAAGCCACTTCAACGCCGGATTTTTCCGCGCTTCAAACAATTGGAATTTGTGCAAAACCGATAATGTAAGCGGTTTTGCTTGTTTAGCTGAAGTAATTAGTTATTCCAAATCAACGTCCGGTTCATCCTTCAAAGGATCATCTTTCGTTGGCGTTACCGGTTCGGTTGGTCCTAATAAATCATCAGGATCGGTTTCCGGTGTTGTTTTCGGTGTACTCGTCGTTGATTTTGTCGAATCCTGCGAATTTTGTTCGTCTGCCATATTTCATCTCCTTTTGAAAAAATCAGATTAAGATTTTTTCATCTTTTACAAACCTTTGTCGGCGATATATTTTACCAAATCACGAACGCGGCACGAATATCCCCATTCGTTGTCATACCACGAAAGAATTTTAATCGTTTTTCCGTCAATGACCTTTGTATTTTCCGCATCAACAATCGAAGAATTCGGATTGCCGCGAAAATCAATCGAAACCAGCGGTTCTTCGGAAAACGCCAGAATCCCGCGCATTTCTTCGTTTGCCGCATCTTTCAAAACACGATTAACTTCTTCGGTCGAAGTTTCCGTTTCGACATTCATCACCACATCAACCAGAGAAACATTCGGAGTCGGGACGCGCACGGAAATGCCGTCAAATTTACCTTTTAATTCGGGAATAACGAGCGCGACAGCTTTTGCCGCGCCGGTCGAGGTCGGAATCATCGAGAGCGCGGCTGCGCGAGCGCGGCGCAAATCTTTGTGCGGCAAATCCAAAAGCTGCTGGTCGTTTGTATAGCTGTGAATCGTGTTCATTAGAGCGTTTCTGATTCCGAATTTTTCGTGAATTACTTTTGCTACCGGCGCGAGACAATTGGTCGTGCAGGAAGCGTTGGAGATAACATTGTGTTTTTGCGGGTCATACATATTTTCATTCACGCCCAGCACAATCGTTATATCCTCGCCTTTGGCAGGCGCGCTGATAATCACTTTTTTAACGCCTCCGCGCAAATGCTTCGCGGCGTCTTCCGCCTTTGTAAAACGCCCGGTTGATTCGATTACGATTTCCGCGCCGACTTCATCCCAGGGAATCAAAGCCGGGTCTTTTTCGGCAAAAACGCGAAACTCATCATCGCCGACCTTGATCGAATTTTCCGTAGCTGAAATGTTTTCCTGTAGATTTCCCATCACCGAATCGTATTTCAGCAAATGCGCCAGCGTTTTCGTATCGGTCAAATCATTTACCGCGACAAAATCAATCTCATCGTCATTCATAGCCGAACGCAAAACGCTTCGCCCGATGCGCCCGAAGCCGTTAATCCCAACTTTTATAGCCATTTAAAATGTTCCTCCTGAAAAATAAATTAATCCGTTAAATCTTTGAATTTAACTTAATTTACCCCAAAGTTCAAAGCGAGCCGATTTTCTTTTATAATCCATTTTTTTGAAACTAACCGCAAAAAAATGTCGTAGTAGAACTTGATAATTTCAACGTTTTACTTTCAAAATTTTCGACCATCTGGAGCTATTGGATAATGTATTTTACAACCCGGAAGTTTTTTATTTTCATCGGTTTAGTTTTCTTTTTCTTTTCAACAGGCAATTCGGTTGAAGCACAGGAAACCACCCAGATCGCAAAAGTCAGCGTCGTTTCAAAAGAAGAGTCGGCGGAAAAGGAACCCGCGCCGAAAAAAGAAATCTCAGCCGAAATGAACCGCACTTTCACGCGCGTCGGCGTTGACCAAACGCAGACCGAACCGCTCACTTTAAACGAGGCGATTCGCCGCGCTCTGGAAAATAACAACCAAATTGAAGTCGCGCGGGATGATGTCCGCTATCAGGAAACGCAGCTTCGTTCTTTTCTCGGTTTTTACGATCCGGTAGTGAACGTTACCCCAAATTACACGCGCAACTCGACCACGGGATCAGAACCAACTAATGATTTTCGGGTAAACTCAAACGTAACCAAATCCATCCGGCAGACCGGCGGAAATTACAGCGTTTTTTTTAACAACAGCCGCACGGAAAATCGTTTTGCCCAGGCGCAGTTAAGCTCAGGCAGCACGCTCGGTGAATCATCCACAAGCGCGATTAATTCCTCAAATCTTGGGATTCAATTTAATCAGCCTCTTTTAAGAAATTTTCGGATTGACAGCCAGCGGCGTCTTATTCGGATTCAACGCAAGCGTTTACAGCAATCCGACGCCGATTTTCGCCGTCAAACAATTGAAATAATTTCGCAGGTTCAGCGGTCATACTGGGATTTGGTATTTGCTTTGCGCGATTTGCAAAATCGGAATGCGAATCTGAATTTATCACGTGAAAATCTTCGCCAAATCGAAGCCCGCATCGAAGCCGGCGCTTCCGCGCCATTGGCTCGCGCCGAAGTCGCCACCGAACTTGCAAATCGTGAAGCCGATGTTTTAATCGCCACGCAGCAAGTTGCGACGGCGGAAAATTCTTTAAAAACTCTTATTTTAAGAAATCCGAATGCGCCCGAATGGAACGAATCGCTTGTTCCGACGGACCAGCCTGCTTTCAGTATGGAGCCGGTTGATTTAAATATTGCCCTTCAGGAAGCGGTTCAAAACCGCACGGAATTGCGCCGATTGCGATTACAAAAGGAAATAAATGCGATTGATATTGAATATTTCAGAGACCAAACAAAGCCCCAGATTGATTTAACAGGTTCGATTTCTCTTAATGGTCTCGCACAATCGGGAAATCAAAATGGTGTTTTACTTGTTCCGCAATTCACAGGTAACGATGAAATTTTAAGGCAAAGACTAAATACACTGCTTCCGCTTGACCAGCAAATTCCAGCGAGGGATATTCCCATTCCACCGCCCCCTTCTTATTTAGTTGGCGGATATAATCAAGCATTGCGGAATATTCTCCGCACCGACGCGCCGAATTATACGGTCGGCGTAACTTTCTCTTTTCCCATCGGAAACCAAACTGCAAGAGCAAATCTGGCAGGAGCGAGATTTTTGCAGGAACAGAATAACGCTCAACTGCGCTCGCAGGAACAAAACGTAATCGCTGAAGTTCGCAACGCAGTTCAAGCGGTCGAGACCGCCCGACAGAGAGTTTTGACGGCGCGAAGAGCCATTGAAAACGCGGAAATTCAACTCGAAGGCGAGCGCAGACTTTTCGAGGTCGGTCGTTCGACCAACTTTCTCCTTTTCCAAAGAGAAAATACCTTGGCAAACGCGCGAAATTCTTTGATTCGAGCCGAAACCGATTACAACAAAGCCTTGGCGGATTTACAGCGGGCAACTTCGACAACATTTCGCGTTAATAATATCGAAGTTGAATCGCCAACTGACAATCAGTAGAAACCATCTCAAAAATTAGGAATACAGTTCAGAGTCCAAACTTTAGTTTGTCTTTGTAAAGAAATAGGCACGCTAAAGCGTGGACTCTGAACTTTTGAAGCGAAAAGTTTAATAGAGCAGATTCAAATAAATTTTTCCTTCACACTTTACTTTAAAAGTCTGCTTACCGACTCTTTAAGTTTTCCTTGAAGTTTGCGAAAATAGCTTCGTGAAAATTTCCGCCGCGATAATTGTTTTTAATGAAGAAGAAAACATTGCCGACGTTTGCGAAACGGTTTCATGGGCTGACGAGATTGTGATTGTTGATTCGGATTCGACTGACAAAACCGTCGAAATTGCCCGCCGTTACACCGATAAAATTTTTAATCGTGAATTTCGCGGATATAAGGATAAACACGAATTTGCCGATTCAAAAACGAGCGGCGATTGGATTTTTTGGATTGACGCCGACGAACGGGTAACCCCGGAATTACTCCGCTCAATAGAAAATATAAAAAACCGTGAACTTAAAGATTTACCTGAAGGTTTTCGCATCGCCCGGAAAACCTGGTATTTGGGTCGCTGGATAAAGCATTCGGGCTGGTATCCCGATTTTCAGATGCGCCTTTATCGGAAAGACGCGAGTTATTGGGACGGTGTTTCCCCGCACGAAACGGCAAGAGTTAAAGGAAAGGTTGAGACTTTAGACGGCGAATTTCTGCATTACACAAAAAAGAATTTGAGCGAGCATCATCGAGTAATGGATTCTTATACTACTCTAGCCGCCGAATATCTTTTCAAAAAAGGCAGGAAAGCTTCGGGTTTTACTTTATTTTTCAAGCCAATCGGCGCATTTCTTCGCTCATACGTTTTAAAACAAGGTTTTCGGGACGGCATTCCGGGTTTAATCATTGCGATGCAGACGGCTTACGGCGTATTTTTTAAATACGCGAAAGTTTGGGAGACGAGAAACGTTAAAGAATGAAAACTGTAATACTTTGCGGCGGACGCGGAACGCGGCTCGGCGAACACGGCTCGACAGTTCCGAAAGCCTTGATTGAAATCGGCGGAAAACCCGTTATCTGGCATCTGCTTAAATTTTATTCTCAATACGGACTTAATGATTTTATTTTATGTCTTGGATTTTTGGGCGATAAAATAAAGCGGTATTTCATCGAGCATCAATGGCTGGATGCAGATTTTATCCTCGAAACCGGTGAAGATAATTCCCTCCATTTATTGCAAAATAAAAAAGAAAATTGGCGAATAACTTTTGCCGAAACCGGGCTGGATACAAACACGGGCGGAAGATTGTATAAGGTAAAAAAATATTTGGAAGCTGAAGAAACATTTTGTGTAACATACGGGGACGGATTGTCCGATGTCCATCTGGAAAAACTCGTTTCCTTTCATCAATCACATGGGCGGATCGCCACTTTGACGGCTGTTCACCCATTTTTGAATTTTGGTTTACTCACGCTTGAAGATGATAACCACGTAGCGGATTTTCAAGAAAAGCCGAAAATGCGGGAATGGATAAACGGCGGTTTTTTTGTTTTTAATAAAGAAATTTTTGATTATTTGGAAAAAAATTCCGTGCTTGAGCGCGAGCCTTTTGAACGGCTTGCAAAGCAAAGACAGATGCTGGCTTTTAAACATACGGGTTTTTGGAAGTGTATGGATACTTTTAAGGATAATCTTGAATTTAATCAGTTGTGGAATGAAGGAAAAGCCGATTGGAAAGTTTGGTAAATATTGATTGATAATAGTTAATGGTTAATTGTATTGACAAAAAAGTTGAGAGGAAACATCGGCAAACTCTGAACTATAAATTCTAAACTCTGAACTATTTCGGATATTTACTGCAAAATAGTTTAGAGTTCAAAGTTTATAATTTAGAGTTTGCATCGCTTTCTTCCTATCCTTTTTTGTCAATACAATTAATTGTTAATGTCTTTTTGTTTGCGGCTCAATTAACAATTAACTATTAAACAGAAAAATGTTTTGGAAAAATAAAACAGCTTTTGTAACCGGCGCGACCGGATTTGTCGGAGCGCATATAGTTCGTCATTTAGTCGAACAAAATGCCAGAGTTGTATGTTTGCAACGCGATGCCGTTCGGCTTAATTCTCTCGATATTTTCGATTTGCGACAGCGCGTAACAGTTATTCAGGGCGAAGTTGAAGATTTTCCGCTAATGTCGCGCATCTTGAACGAGTATGAAATCGAAGCCGTTTTTCACCTTGCCGCTCAAGCTTTGGTCGGTGCGGCAAACCGCTCGCCGCTTTCAACCTTTGAATCGAATATTCGCGGGAGTTTTTGTCTGCTCGAAGCCTGCCGTCAAAACGAAACGGTTAAGCGGGTTATAGTCGCTTCCAGCGACAAGGCTTATGGCTCTCACACCGAACTTCCCTATCGGGAAAACTTTTCCTTAAACGGTTTATTTCCCTACGACGTTTCCAAAACCTGCACGGATTTGCTCGCGCAATCGTTTGCGCACACTTACAAACTGCCGGTTGCAATTACCCGTTCGGCAAATATTTACGGACCCGGCGATTTGAATCTTTCGCGCATCATTCCGGGAACGATTCTTTCAGTTTTACAAAACGAGCGCCCGATTATTCGCTCGGACGGAACGCCCGTTAGGGATTTTGTTTACGTTGACGACATCGCCCGCGCTTATCTTCTTTTAGCCGAAAAAATTGACGAAGCCCGCGGCGAGGCTTTTAATTTCGGTTCAGGCGAGCCGATTCAGATGCTGGAATTGGTTAAAAAAATTATTCGTTTAATGAATAAGGAAAACGAGCTTGAGCCGCTTATTTTGCTGCAAACAAAAATCGAGCGTGAAATTGACGCGCAATATCTTTCATCGGAAAAAGTTTTCCAAAAATTCGGCTGGAAACCTAAAGTATCACTTGAAGAAGGTTTGTCGGGATCAATCGAATGGTTTAGAAATTATCACGAATCAAACCCGAATATTTAGATGATTTGTTTTCCGCAGAATTTACAAATTCCCGAAATACAACTATAAAATTTAAAGGCACATCATACCTTTCGACAAGCTGATTTTTGCGCTATATTTAAGGATATTATGAAAAAGTTTTATTTAATCATTGCCGCCGTTTTGTTTTTTGCTCCTCAGGCTTTTTCTCAAAAAGGCGTTGACAAGCAGACGGAAAAAATTCGTGAAGAAGGAAATAATAAAACCGTCACTCGCAGTAATGATGCGACGCGCTCGATTGACTGGGGCAGAGACAAAACAAAAACCCGCCAGCCTTTGTCGAATCC
>DATHTS010000883.1:0-3759 GCA_035462935.1 Pyrinomonadaceae bacterium | reverse complement strand
AAGTTATGCCGTAACCGGCTTTCCAGACGGCGCGGATTTCATTCCAGATTTCTTCCGGCGAATGAAAATCGAAATGCTCGCCTTTGCCCATCGCCCGCGCCAGATCGCAGATAATTTCCCAATCGCTGCGGGAATTTCCGCGCGGTTCAACCGCTTTCCTGACGCGCGAGACGCGGCGCTCGGCGTTCATAAAAGTACCGTCTTTTTCAAACGACGAACATGCCGGGAAGAAAACGTGAGCGAACTCGCGGGCGGTTTCGTTTAAAAACAAATCCTGCACGATGACAAGCTCCATTGAGCGAAAGGCTTTTTCGGTTTCTGCGGCGTTAGCGTTCGACAAAAAAACGTCGTAGCCGATTGCCCAGAGCGCCTTGAGTTTTCCGTTTGCCGCCGCGTCCATCATTTGCAGTTGATTCAAGCCTTTTTCGGTCGGAACGGCTGCCTTCCAGATCTTTTCAAACGTTTTGCGCCCGTCGTCGAGCGAAATCGAGCCGGTTAAAATGCCGGGATCACAGCCCATATGCGCCGCGCCCTGCACGTTGTTCTGACCGCGTAAGGGATTGACGCCCGCGCCGCGTTTTCCCAAATTTCCTGTACGGAGCGCAAGGTTAACGATTGTCATCACGCCTTCCGTGCCTTGCAGATGCTCGGTCATTCCGAGACCGTGAAAGCACATCGCAGGCTTTTCGGAAGCGTAAATCCGCGCCGCCCGCCGGATAAGTTCGGCGTCAACTCCGCACAGAGGAGCGACTTTTTCCGGCGAATATTCGCTGACAAACGAGCGGAATTCTTCAAACTCCAAAACGCGGTCTTTTATAAAATCCTGATCGTAAAGCCCTTCTTCGATAATCACATTCGCCAGCGCGTTGAAAAGCAAAATGTTCGTGCCGGGACGAAGCGGAAGGTGAACATCGGCGTATTTTGCCAGCTCGATCCGGCGCGGGTCAATGACGATTAATTTCGCGCCTTTGAGAACGGCTTGCTTGATTCGAGCGCCGACGACCGGGTGATTTTCCGTCGGGTTCGCGCCGCAAATCAAAATCGTTTTCGCCATCTCGATGTCGTCGAAAGAATTGGTCGCCGCGCCGGTTCCCAATGTCATTTTCATCGCGGCGGCGGTCGCTGTGTGGCAAACTCGGGCGCAGCAGTCAACGTTGTTCGTTTCCAGACAGACGCGGGTGAATTTCTGCGCCAGATAGTTTTCCTCGTTCGTCGCCCGCGCCGAGCCTAAAACGCCGATGCTTTCTTTTCCGTGATCTTCCAGAATTCTTTCAAGCCGCCGCGCCGCGAAATTTATCGCTTCTTCCCACGAAACCCCTCTCCATTCGCCTTCCGCTCGAATCATCGGCGCGGTCGCGCGGTCGGCGGCGTCAACAAAATTAAAGGCGTAGCGTCCTTTGACGCAGAGATGCCCGTGATTGACGGGCGATTCAATCGAGGGCTTGACTTGGACAATTTGGTCGTCGCGGCTGCCGACGTTCATCTCACAGCCCGTGCCGCAGTATGGACAGACCGTTTTCGTCCATTTGGTTGGCGCGCCCGCCGCGAGAATTGACTTATCTTCCAGAGCGCCCGTCGGACAAGCGTCAACGCATCCGCCGCAGCTGACGCAGGAGCTTTCGCCGAGCGTCGTGCCGGAATCCGGCAGAATCTCCGTCGCTTTTCCGCGGTTCAGTTTTTGCCAGACAAACTGCCCCTGAACTTCCTCGCACATCCGCACGCAGCGATAGCAGTCAACGCAGCGCGACATATCAATTTGAATATACGGGTGCGAAACGTCTTTCAGATGCCCGTTTGTTTCGCTTGAAAAATCGCTCTCTTCGAGTCCGTAACGACGAGCGAGCTGATGAAAAGGCTTTTCGGGGAATTCCTTAAACGGCTTGACGGGATAAGATTGCGCCAGCATCCGCAGATTCATTTGGCGAGCCTTTTCAAGCTTCGGCGTGTGAGTCTCGATTTCCATTCCGTCGGCGATCTCGCGCTTGCAGGAAACGACCGGGTTCGGAGTCCCCTTTATCTCGACCAAACAAAGACGACAAGCGCCGATTGGCGAGAGCCGCGCGTCGTCGCAGAGCGTCGGAATCTCGATACCAAGCCGCCGCGAGGCTTCCAGAATAGAAACGCCTTGCTCGAATTGATGTGTTTCGCCGTTGAATTTTACGGAAATCATAATTTTTCCAAGTTCAAAACAGAAAGCTATAAAAGAGCGACTCTGCTTTCGAATGAAAATTTGTCGTATTCTTCCCGACATTTTTCGCATTTAAGCTGATTGCCCAGACACCTGTCGAGAGCTTTGTTCAAACTCTCAAACATAATTTTGTCAACGAATAAAACATCGCCGCACGACTCACAGCGCCATTTATACTGATTTTGCTCGGTTTTAAAAAGGGTCGCCTTCAATCCGTTATCAATCGGCGCGGGATCGTATATTTCTCTTAATCTCATTTTTCATCTCCAAATTAAATTTATAAATGCTCCTCAAGCCTCAGCCTGACATTCCTCGTGACCGCAGCTGCAGTCGGTTTGGTCAAAGGCTTTTTCGCATAGAAAGCTGCAATATTCGCTTCCGATTTCGGGAGCGCATTTGCAGGGTATATGAGCGCATTCTTTTTTATCGGTTGATCCGTCCATTTTCTTTTTCCTTAAATTTTTAGGTTTGAAAATTTCAAAGAATTATTTGCTTTTTATGTATCTTGCAATGACCGTGCCGATTGATTTTCTCCTAAATGTTGAAAAAAAGTCCCCAAAATCCCCAATTCAAATAAAACCGCGAGAGTTTCCACAACTGAATGTGAAAACTTTCGCGGTTCTATCGCTGCTTGTTAGCTTTAAACAAAATATGCTCGATTGAAAGACTCAAGCTTCAGCCAATCCCGTAATGCGATTGATTTTAATGCGAAAAATGACCAATTTTTTTCCTTTGCCTAGCCCGACATCTTCGACCGGCGTTAGATCGGGAAAGCGCAAGAACAGCTCTTGAAGAATTTCATCTTGTTTTTCCTCGTCCGTTATCTCTTCAAATTCGCCGAACGCGATGACGCTTTGCCATTCGAAATGATTTTCAATGTCGTCCACCTGCAAACAAACTTTCGGATGCGCCCGCATCGCCTCGATTTTTTGCCCTTCCAGCGAGTGAATGTAAATAGAGCCGCCCTCGAACAGATAGCTGACCGGAACGACATACGGCTCGCCGCCCCTCAACACGCAGCCCAAACGACCGATACTTTGCTCGTTTAATAAATCTTCCGCCGATTTTTTGCTTAATTCTTTGAACATAAAACTCCTTCTTAATATTTTTTATTTTTTATCAACGACTAAAACGCCCGCGCCGCGAATCGCATCGTGTTTAAGCGCGATCAGCGCCTCGTTTGCCTTTTCGAGCGGGAAGGTTTCGATTGACGTTTCGACCGGAATCGCGGCGGCTTCGCGCAAAAATTCGCGCCCGTCTTCGCGCGTATTGTTCGCCACACTGCGGATGATTCGCTCGCCGTAAATCAGCGAATAATCAAACTCCGGGATCGGGCTCATATAAATTCCGCCCAGAACGAGCGTTCCGCCTTTGTCCAACGCTTTTAGCGCGACGGGAATAATCTCGCCCGCAGGCGCGAAAATTATCGCGGCATCGAGCTTGACGGGCGGCTCAGCAAAAGTTCCGCCGACCCATTTTGCGCCGAGTTTTTCAGCAAGTTTCTGGTGCCGCTGGCGGTCGCGCGTCGCCACATAAACTTCCGCCCCGCGAGCGCGGGCAATCTGTATGCA
>DATHTS010000882.1:0-5988 GCA_035462935.1 Pyrinomonadaceae bacterium | reverse complement strand
AATTATGGCACAAACATTGGTTAGCTTATACATTCACGTTATTTTTTCGACTAAAAATCGTGCGGAACTGATTACCCCCGAAATCGAGCCTGATTTGTTTGCTTACATCGGCGGAATCTTGAATAATAATCAATCAAAACTGCTTGGCTCGAACGGCACAAAAGATCACATTCATTTGTTGATTTCATTGAGCAAAAATCTGGGTTTAAGCGAATTGATCGGTGACATTAAGCGTGACAGTTCAGTTTGGATAAAAAAACAGGATTCGCGGTTTCGCAACTTTCACTGGCAGGGCGGGTACGGCGCGTTTTCGATTGGATACAGCCAAATAAAAACTGTTAAAGATTACATTGCCCGACAAAAAATAAAACACGCCAAATTTGATTTCAAAAGCGAATTTCGCGCTATTTTGCGAAAATATGAGGTTGAATATGACGAGCGTTACGTTTGGGATTGATGTTTGTCCCTTTCAGGGACGCGCGCCGTGTGGCGATTAACGTCGGGTTTCACCCGACGCTATTAAATTTGTCGCTTTCAGCGACCAAGACGGCTTTTTATGACTTTACAAGAAAAAATCGAACAACTATTAAACCAATCCGAGTTTACCGCTGATGACCGCAAAATCTTTGAGGATTTCAAACAGGCTTTGCGGGGCGGCGAAATTCGTTCAGCCGAAAGGGACGAAAATGGCAACTGGCGAACAAACGCCTGGGTGAAACAAGGTATTTTGCTCGGTTTCAAAATGGGAAAAATGGTCGAAATGTCTTCGACCGGCGAAACATTTCAGTTTTTCGACAAGGAAACCTACCCGCTCAGACCGATGACGCTGGAAGATAAAATCCGCATCGTTCCCGGCGGCTCGACGATTCGTGACGGCTCTTATGTCGCGCCGAACGTCGTTTTGATGCCGCCGTGTTACGTCAACGTCGGCGCTTATGTTGACGAAGGCACGATGATTGATTCGCACGCGCTCGTCGGAAGCTGCGCTCAAATCGGCAAGCGCGTTCATCTTTCGGCGGCAGCGCAAATCGGCGGAGTGCTTGAACCGATCAACGCCAATCCCGTCATTATCGAAGACGACGTTTTAGTCGGCGGCAATACGGGCGTTTATGAAGGCGCGATTGTGCGCGAGCGGGCGGTTTTGGCTTCGGGCGTGATTTTGACGCGCTCGACTCCGGTTTTCGATCTTGTAAAAGGCGAGATTATTAAAAGCGATGGCACAAAACCTCTGGAAATCCCGGCAGGCGCGGTCGTCGTGCAAGGCTCGCGGCAGATTACGAGCGGTTTCGGCAAGGAAAACGGCTTGTCGCTCTATGCGCCAATTATCGTCAAATACCGCGATGAACGGACGGATGCGGCGACGAAGTTGGAAGACTATTTACGTTAAAAAAAATCAAATTTGAAACTTTCTATTTTGATGTTGACAAAGCTTTGATCGAAATTAACGCAGAAAAAGAAAGATATAAATGTATTTATGGTGAACAGTTTTTGTCTGTTCGAAAAAGTTGTTAAAAGTTAGAGAATAAATTTCTTTCAATTTGTTTGATTTTTTTCAAAAAATTAATGTAAGATTTTGACTAAAAAATCCATATATATTTTAAGAGGGTAATTTGGTTTTTAAGAAAGAGTTAAAAGCCACATACCTTTATTTAGCAAAAATGGGGCAAAGTTTAGAAACAACAATATTATTTCAAGGAGAATCATGAATACTCAACCAAATGCCTTTTTCAGCTATGTCTGGGAAGATGATGAAAATGGTTACTTAACTACTCTATGTTCGGCTATTGGCATAGAGGTACGTCTTCAGCGATCAGGTAAATTTGATATTTTTCAAGATACTAAACATATTGATGTAGGTCAGGATTTTGAAGATGTTATCAAGGAAAACTTAAATCAAGTGTCTTTATTAATTGCGATCTTGACTCCAAGATTTTTTAAAAGCAAGTGGTGCCGAAAGGAATTGGAATATTTTCTGAAACGTGAGAAACAGCTAGAAAGAAATGATTTAATAATCCCCATTCATTATTTACACTGTAAAGAATTAGTAAGCGAAAGCGAAGTAGCTGATGATCTTATCAATGAAATTAGGCGTAGAAAGTTTTTTGACTGGAGAGATTTGCGAGTTCAAGACTTCAAAGGCACAGAAGTGCAAAAAAACTTGACTATTCTCGGTGAGCAAATTAACAAAGCCCTGGAAAGATTCGACTTCAAATCTCATCCCGTTCCGACCGACGAAAAGATGGATGAATTGGTCAGCGATATTAGAGGAATTCTAAGGGAAATTCAAGGTCGCGTTGAGGGGTCGTCCTTTCGCCGACGTTTTCGAGCAGAAGTTATTCGCCGCGTATTGAAAGAAGCCCAAAAGGAAATCCAAAAACTTTCCGGACCACAGGATGAATATGAACAAAATTTAAGCCTTCAAGAAAATTTTATTGTTAGGGCAGGAGCAATTTTTGAAGAAGCTAATAATATTTGTGCGATCAGCATTGATGAACTCTCTCAGTTTTGGATTGCGGAAGACCAACGGATTCGTGCTCAGGATTATACTAGTCGCCAGCCCGAAAATACTAAAAGACTTTTTGTCTTTTCCAGCGTAGAGAATGCTCTCAAATACCGGAACGTGCTAGCGGCGCATCATGAGCAATATGGTAATAAAGGCGGAGTTTTCTTTTGTACGATGCGAAGATACCGCGAGTTTCTGACAAAGTCAGCCAGTTCTTCAGAAGTTGAGGAACTTGCAAAAAGGGATTTTGCTATCTTGGTATATAGAGACCAGCAAGGCACCGACTATTACGAAGCTACTCTTTCCCGAACTACTCTCGTTTGCCACAAGATACAGAAGCCACAAAGCTATCAAGAAACCATTCTTAATTATTTTGAAGATTTGACGAAAAGTTTACCATTGGGTGAAATCAATTCTGACGGATTCACAAGGTGGGACCCTAATTTTAAGAGTGATAATGATAAGTGGGTTCAAGCTCTTCGCAGGGCATTTGAAATAGATTCCGCCGAAGAACAATCTCTCTTAAACGGCGGAGTGTATCATTTGGTTTTTCTTTCAAAAGATGTTCCGGCAAAGGAAGTGTTAAAAGCCGTGAATGAAACTTTGCGTCCTGAATTGGCTTTACTTACAGACCCGACAACATCAGAGAGGCTTTTAGAGGATTTCTGGTTTGGTTCCAGAAATGAGCCAATAGATAACTTGAATGTGGTAGACGGTATTTATAAGGGTGAAATAAAAACTACCAATCTTTTTGCTGAAACCTATCCTCATTGTTTTGTGATGAAGTTCCGTAGTTTAGATATGTTACATCAGTATTATGAAAATGAGGTTCACTCCAAAGTCCGAAGAATTCTTTACAGTTTATGCGATAAATATACTGGCACTTTGTATGAAATGATTGACAACTCTGATCCAAACGACACAAAAAAACGTGAAGCTATATTTCACGCTATAGAAGGTACTGCAAGCCGGATTTTGATCCGAGC
This sequence comes from Pyrinomonadaceae bacterium, assembly GCA_035462935.1. Taxonomy (GTDB): domain Bacteria; phylum Acidobacteriota; class Blastocatellia; order Pyrinomonadales; family Pyrinomonadaceae; genus DATHTS01. The sequence continues at coordinate 2,499 of DATHTS010000882.1, read as the reverse complement.
CGATTATGTACAGCAGGATGCTCTTCTTTCCATTGTCCAACTTGATCCCGTGCCATTTGAACTACCACGAAGAAACACTAAAAGAACAGCTAATTTAAGCAGTAATGACTAATAAAACAAAAAAAGAAATATTAGTAAAAGGTCGTGAAATCGTAAGTATTAACGGGGAAATATATGATTTAAAAGACGGGAAAATCTCCGTGCTTGATCATTGTTTTCTCTATGGAGACGGCATTTTTGAGGGTATCAGATTCAATAACGGCAAGGTTCTTTTTCATCGAGAGCATATGCAACGCCTTTATACATCGGCAGAAGTAATACGTTTGCCGATGATTTCTGAACAAGAATATGAATCCTTACTATTTAATGCTATTAAGGCAAGTAACTTAAGTTCAGGATATTTACGAGTAATTGTCACCAGAGGCATCGGAGCGTTGGATATTAATCCTCAAAAATGTACAAATTCAAAGCTAGTTATTATAGTGGCTAACTTAAAGCTTTATCCTGAGGAATTTTACGAAAAGGGTTTAAAGATTATTGTAGCTAAAACAACTAAGATCCCTTATACAAGCTTTGATTGCCGAGTTAAGTCTTGTAATTATCTTAATAATATAATGGCTACTTGGGAGTTTATTGATAGAGGCGCGTCAGAAGCTATCCAAACTGATGAGAAGGGAATTGTATCTGAGGCAACCGTCGATAATATATTTGGTATTAAGGGAAATACACTTTTTACACCGAGCACAGAAACTAACTGTTTGGAAGGAATCACGCGAACCAAAATAATGGAAATAGCCAACCAGCAAAAAATGAATGTTGAACAAGGATGCTATACTCCGCATGATTTTATGTTCGCAGATGAAGTTTTTCTAACAGGAACTGGCGCAGGTGTAATTCCCGTAACTCAAATAGAACATAAAATCATTGGTAATGGCTTGATTGGAGATAAAACGCGGCGGCTTCGTGAAATATATGAGTCTAATCAAGATGAATATAGCACTTCCATTTATTTATGAATACTAAACTCGCAGTTTGCATAAATAATAAAGGCTTTGAAGCATCGCTTGAAGTCGGAAAATTATACGAGATTGTGCCCGATGCGGAAGCCAAAGCCGATGATATGATTCGCATCATTGATGAAGATGGCGAAGATTATTTATTAGAAGCGAAAATTTTCTATCCACTTGTTATTCCGAAAGATTTAGCTGCCGCTTTGCACGAGAGGGTTTGAAAGCAAAGATAATAGGGCAACTTCAATTTTCCTTTATCTCCAAAATCCTTTTCGCCACCAATTCGGGCGCAGTCCCGCCGATATTCGATTTGTTTTTCAAAGTTGCTTCAAGCGTTAAAGCCTCAAAAACATCTTCTTCGATTGCGGGCGAAAATTCCTGCATTTCGGCTAAAAACAGATTCTCCAATTCAACTCCCTTTTCAATTGCCCGCAAAACAATTTTTCCAACCGTATCGTGCGCCTCACGAAACGGGATACCTTTTTTGACGAGATAATCGGCAAGCTCGGTCGCGTTCAAAAATCCGGCGGCTGCGGCTTTTCGCGTTTTTTCTTCGTTGACGCGCAGGTTTTGCAGGACGATTGCGGAGACGGCGAGCGTTTCTGAAACCGTGTCAACAGTGTCGAAAACAGCTTCCTTGTCTTCCTGCATATCCTTGTTGTAGGCGAGCGGTAAGCCTTTCATCAGCGCGAGAAGCGCGGCGTGATGACCGAAAACGCGGGCTGATTTTCCGCGAACGAGTTCAAGCGCGTCGGGGTTTTTCTTTTGCGGCATCAGCGACGAGCCGGTGGAAACGGCGTCGGACAATTCGATAAATCCGAATTCCTGCGTCGCGTAAATTATCAGATCCTCCGCAAACCGCGAGAGATGCATCATCAAAATCGCTGAGTCGCCGACAAACTCAATGGCAAAATCGCGGTCGCTTACGGCGTCCAGACTGTTTTGCGAAACGCCTGCAAATCCAAGATTAACGGCGATTTCCGCGCGGTTGGTGTTGTAATTCGTCCCGGCAAGCGCCGCTGAACCGAGCGGTAAGATGTTCACTCTTTTTCCGGTTTCAATCAATCTTTGCCGGTCGCGTTCAAGCATCTCGAAATACGCCAGACACCAATGCGCCCAGAGAATCGGCTGCGCTCGCTGAAGATGCGTGTAGCCGGGCAAAATCGCCGCCGAATGCTTTTCGGCGGATTCGATCAGAGCCGCCTGAAAATTTTTAATTTTATTGAGAATTTCTCCAACTTCTTCCCGCAGCCAAAGCCGAAAGGCAGTTGCCACCTGATCGTTGCGGCTTCTGCCTGTGTGAAGTTTTCTGCCCGTGTCGCCGATCAATTCGATCAGCCGCGCTTCAATAAACGAATGCACGTCTTCCGAATTTAATTCGTCAAAATAATGCGGCAGGCTTTCCGCATTTTCCAGAATTGTCTGCAAGCCGTTCTGGATACTTTCAAATTCCGTTTCGTTCAAAATTCCGGCTCGGAAAAGACCTTCC
>DATHTS010000881.1:0-6966 GCA_035462935.1 Pyrinomonadaceae bacterium | reverse complement strand
CCGTTAAGCCGTTCAAATCCTTCACCACGCGGTTATAAGCCAGAATTTTCAAATCTTCCGCCGGAAACATTCCCGCGACGACGAAATTGTAATCTTCCGCGCCGGTGTGTTCGGGATTTTGTTCTTTCAACTTTTTCCGCGCCAGATTCGCGCTTTCGGCGCGGTGATGACCGTCGGCGATGTAGAGAGCGGGAACTTCCTGAAACGCTTCGATAAAATCTTCCGCGCCGAGGATGATTTCCCAAACCGTCTGGCGCACGCCGTTGACGCAGACAAAATCATAAATCGGTTTGTTCTGCACAGCCTCAAAAATAAGTCGGCGAATTTTTTCCGTGTTGCGAAAGGCGAGAAAAATCAAGCCGGTCTGCGCCCGCAGCGCGAGCATATGCTCCGTCCGGTCTTTAACCTTATCCGGGCGAATATCTTCGTGTTTTTTGATAATTCCGATCTCGTATTCATCCAGAGAACAGCAGGCGACCACGCCTGTCTGCGCGTGGTTTTCCGATTCCAAACGGTAGATATAAAAGGACGGCTCGGCTTCGTGAGCGAAAATTCCCTTTTCGACGAACCACTCCAGATTTTCGGCGGCGCGGGCGAAAATTTCTTCTTCGGTCGGATTCGCGTTTTCGGGAAATTCGGCTTCCGAGCGCGTTACGCGCAGAAAACTGAGCGAATTTTGTTCGATAAACTCGCGCACTTCGCTCACGTAAACGACATCATAAGGCACGCAGGAAACCTGAGCCGCCTTTTCCGGTCGCGGGCGCAGAGCGCGAAAAGGTTTGATAATTGCCACTAAATTCTCCTAAAATATTATTTTTTATTCGTTTCGGTCGAAACATTTGCCGGCGGTTTGCTCATATCCTCGGTCGTTTTTCTCAAAATTTCCTCGACGTATTTATCGAGCGCGATTTTCCAACTGCCGTTTTCCCTTACAAAAGGAATTTTCACATCGAATTCGCCCGTCGTATCATTCGCCACTTCGACGGTTGCCGTATCGCGCTCGATTTTCTCGTTTCGCGTTTCGGGCATTCCTTCAATCGGGACGGCGCTTCCCTGTTTCAGAATTTCTTCAATCGTCATATTTCGTTTCTGAGCCGATTCCTGCATCAGTTTCAAAGAGGCTTGGGAAAGCCGTTGTTTCATTCCCTCAAGATCGTTTTTCTGTGACGCCTCGACATATTTCCTGAGAGTCGCAGTCGGGCTGTCCGGCGGCGGTTCGGCAGTTCGACTGCAAGCCGCAAAAACAGCCGCCAAAATAATAAAAATCGCAATCTTATAAACCTTCATTCTTCTCCAATCCGCAATCCCAAATCCAAAATCCCAAATCGCTACGGTTGTTTACCTTGATTAATTATCTCATCGAGGCGCTGATTATCCTGCAAAATCTGCTGCTCGATTTGATTGGCAAAGCTCTGTTTATCAATTTTCCAAACGTCGCCTTCTTTAACGAACTGGATGGTTTCAAAAACGCCGAAAGAATTTTCCACTTCAACCGTCGCGCGGTCGCCTTCGATTTTCTCGTTGCGGTATTTGAGCGTATTTTGGCTGGGCGAAAACAGCGTTTCGCGCAAAACAACTTCGTCGAGCGAAACGTTTTGAGATTTTGCTTCCTGGTGGTGCATTTTCAATGATTCCTGTGAAAGCAGAAGCTTCATCGTCGTCGGGTCTTTCTGCTTGATAGCTTTCGTGTAAGTCTTCAGCGTGTCCACCGGCGTCGAAGGCTGCGTCGCGCCGGAACAGGCGAGAAATAGACACGCCGCAAGCAAAACTAAAATTTTTCGGTAAAGTAACATCATCTTTGAATAAAACCGCCCCAAATCGTTATACTTGAAAAAAATTAAGTATAACGCAAATTCCGGGAGTTAAAAACGAGTGGAGCGAAAAAAATTATCGGCGGAAGAAATCGAAAATCAGCTAAGCGAATTGAAAAACTGGACGGTTGAAGGCGTGAATCTAAAAAAGCGTTTCGAGTTTAAAAACTTTGTCGAAGCTTTAGATTTTATCAACCGCGTCGGCGGCATTGCCGAACGCCGCGATCATCATCCCGACATCTGTTTCGGCTGGGGCTACGCCGAATTTTCCATCACCACGCACGACCGCGGCGGTTTAACAGATTTCGATTTTGCGCTGGCGAAAGAAATTGATGAATTGGAATGATTTACTTTTCCTTTTCAGTTAAAACGGCGTGTCCTCCTCGCCATCACCGAAAACAATTCGGCGTTTAACCTTCGGTTCGCTGATTTCTTCGCGCAAATCATCGCTTTTAATCACTTGCAAGCTAGGATTTCCGTCTTCATCCTGCAAAAGAACTTCGATGCGGCGCTCGGCTTGATTGAGCCGTTCCTGACATTCGCGCGAAAGTCTGACGCCGGTTTCAAAAAGCTTGAGGCTTTCCTCCAGCGGCAAATCGCCTTCTTCGAGCCGTCGCACGATTTTTTCGAGCTCCTTCAGAGAGGCTTCAAACGTTTGATTTTTCTCAGCCATAATTTTATTTAAAAATCCCTTCGGCTTGTTTTATCAAATCCTGCAAATTTTCGACGCCGAGTTCCTTGCCCGAAATTTTACCGTCTTTGTTTCGAGCGATGGCGATAATCTGCTGCCCGATTCTTTCGGCGATCCGCCGCGCCAGTTCTTCATCTTTCAAGCCGACAACCTGCCAGCGGTCGCCGCTGCGCTTCAAAGTCAATTCCAGCGGGCGATTTTCAATTTTGCTTTGAACAAAAGCTTTATCGCCTTCCTGCCTGATTTCGACAAATCGGTCTGCGCCGAGCGCGATTGCCCAGAACGGAACGCTTTCAAACTTCTGCGTTTTTTCACGAATTAAATTCGGGATTTCCTCGCGGGCGCGCTGCTTTACTGCCGGCAAAATCGGCGCGGCGATTTGCGCGACTCTGGAAATCGTCTGCGGCGGAAGCCCGCGACCGTAAAGCTCGACTGCTTTTCCGGTTATCTGCGGCACAAAATCGTCAACCACGGCGTCAACGTCAACCAATTCGTCAATCGCCTGCTGGTCGTCGCGCCGCGCCGCGTCAATCAAAAGCGCCAGCGAATACTGTGGTGATTCTTTTAAATTTTGCCAGTAAAAATAAGCGCCGATGGCGACGACGAAAAAAATGACGGCTAAAGCTATCGCCAAAACGCCCAAAACTTTTTTTATTGAGGTTCGTTTTTTCGGTTTTTGATAATCGCCGAATTCGGGAACGGTCGTTTTTTGCGGCGTTTCCTGCGGCTCATTGAGATTGACAACAATTTTCGACATTTTTATATAAAAGACTACTCTTTCTCTAAAACTTCCGCTTTAAGTTTCCCACTTGAAAGACGAATTTTCAATTTATCCCCGATTTTTATCTTCTCCGCGCCGCGCAGAATCTCGCCCGTTTCCGTTTCCGTAATCGAAAAACCGCGGCTTAAAACCGAAAGCGGCGAAAGCGCGTCGAGCGAAGCCATCTTGATTTTCAATTTCTCGTCATTATCATCAAAAACGCGCTTTATCGCGGAAAGCTGTCTTTGCTTGAGCAAAGCCAGACGAGTTTTCTTTTCGCTCACCCGCGAAGCCAATTTCAAAGGCGACAGCCGACCAGACAAATTTTCAAATCTCTGCTCCGCCTTTTTCAGCTTTTCCGTCAAAGCGTCGCGCATTTGATCTTGAAAATCCTCGATTTCATACTGCAAATCTTTAACCTGCTGCGGAAACTCGGTAAAAACGGGCGCGAAAGCGAGTTCCTGCCATTCGGCGCGCATCTTTAAAAGGCGATAGCCGATAATCTGAAATAAATCCTGCGTTCTCGTATTTATAAAAGCCTGCAAATCGTCCTCGCGTGCCGCGACGATTTCGGCAGCGGCGGAAGGCGTCGCGGCGCGAAAATCGGCGGCGAAATCGGCAATCGTAAAATCAATCTCGTGTCCGACGGCGGAAATAACCGGAATTTCCGAACCGCGAATCGCCCGCGCCACCCGTTCCTCATTAAACGCCCACAAATCTTCGCTCGAACCGCCGCCGCGCCCGACAATCAGAACGTCGAATTTTTCCTTAGCCTTCCGGTTATATTTATTTGCCAAATTTATCGCCGCCTCGATTTCTTCCCCGGCAGTTTCGCCCTGCACGCGCGTCGGAATCAAAACGATATTTACCGTCCGCGTTCTCCTCGATAAAACGTTCAAAATATCGTGAAACGCCGCGCCGTTCGGCGACGTAACCACGCCAATTTTGCGCGGAAAAATCGGCAACGGACGTTTTAATTCCTCATCAAAAAGCCCTTCGCGGGCGAGCTTCGCTTTAATCTGTTCAAAAGCGACTTTCAAAGCGCCTTCGCCGACCGGTTCAAGGGATTCGACCAAAATCTGATACTCGCCCTTCGGCAGATAAACGCTCAATTTCCCGCGCACGCGCACCTGCAAACCGTCGAAAGGCTGAAACCGTATCCGCAAATTATTTCTGACATAACAAGCGGCTTTTAACTGTGAATCGCCGTCGTGCAGCGTAAAATACCAATGCCCGGAATGCGCCGCGACAAAATTCACAATCTCGCCCTCAATCCACACCGAAGAAAACCCACGCTCCAAAGCGCCTTTGACCTGTTCGTTCAATTCCGAAACGGTCAAAGGTCGGCGTTCCTGCTCGTCGAAAAGCGATTGTAAAAGCTGTGATTTCATCCGGCAAAAGAAAATTTAAGCTGATCTTGTTGTATTGGGTTTAATTTGTAGTTGGATATAAAAAGCTCGTTAGCTTTTTGATTCGAGTTCTCGGTAACATTCCGCATTCCGTAAGTTAAACTCCAATCCGTGATTTCGGCAAAAGAAAAAAGCTCGCGCACAAAAGGCGAATCGTCGTAGGTCAAAAGCCATTGATGCGGACATTTTTTCAGAATTCCGGCGAACCTTTCGTGGTCAAAGGATTTATGCAAATGCCCGTTTTTTCCGTAAAGCGCAGAACCGGTCGCGCTGAAATACGGCGGATCGAGAAATAGAAAGACTCTTTCTCCTTCAGCAAGAATTACCTCTTCATAATCTAAATTCGTAATTTTAACGTTTTGCAGAAGACTCGGAATTTTCGCCAAACGCTCGATCCTCGAATCGGTAAAACGCTTCTGAAAAGCCTGCTCGGAAAAACCGCCCGCTTCTGTCGTGCCGGAAAATGAGATGCGGTTAAAAACGAAAAATGCGGCGGCGGTTTGGATTTCGTCAAAGCTTTCTTTATTTTCCCGCAGAAATTTGTGAAGCTTTTTGCCTTTGGAAAATGCGTTTTTCCATCCCCAAATCTGTTTTATAACATTTTCGGGATTGGTTTGAGTCTGTTTCCAAAAACAGGCTAAATCCGTGTAAATATCATTTATCCAAAACTTTTTATCGGGAAAATTTTGTTTGAGACAGATAAAAATTGAACCGCCGCCGACAAACGGCTCTCGGAATTCGCTGAATGGAGGAACGAGCGCCATAATTTTTTCTGTCGCCCGGCTTTTTCCGCCCTGATAGCGTAAAGGACTGCGAATCATTTTTATATTTCCAAGATAAAATTATTCTCTTTCGCTTTGAGAAGCAAGTTTTTCAAAAAATCCTTTTGCCCTCTTGTTAAGTATATTGAAAAAAAAGCGCTTCTAATCTTTATTCTCTGAATAGAAGCACTATAGCAAAACTTGTTTGCTAATCGAAATTTGATTTTGATTTTAATACTTAAAATGGGCTAAAAGTCATCTCATAAATAACATAAAAAATTAAGAGAAAACACTTACCAAGCTGGCGATTAAAATAATTTATGCACAACCTTCATTTAACCCGAATTTCAATATCATTTAAAACAATTTCAATGGTTTTTCCCTTTTCTAGACTTGCAACTTTCTTACTGATTGTTACAAAGTAAATGCCTTTGGAAGTCAGGTCATAATCATACATCTTGTCATTAAGTAAAATCTTGTCTTTTTCTATTCCTTTTGCTTCGGCATAAAGTCCTCTGTCGCTTCCGCTAAAAGTCCTTAAAATTATTCCTTTATCTTCTTCACCAGACTTTCGTATTCGTTCTTGTCTTTCTATAAGTTTTTGCTCAAAAACAGGAATCAATTTCTTCCCGTTTTTATCGGTGACTGTTACTGAATACCCTGATCTACGATTGCCGATACGGCGATCCGCATCAGAACTATTAACCCAAACTAATTTGATTTGAACTTGTTCACCTGAACTTACGGTAACTATTGAATTCTCAACACATAACTTCAGTTCTTCAACTTCGTTGCTACATCTTTCAAAATCTGAAGTTTTTACAAAGCTGTGGGAATGACTTTCGATTATTGCCAAAACAGGTAGCGCAACTAGCAACGTTCCTATTAGTAAAATTAAAATTCTTTTATTCATATTGTTTCCCCTTATATCTTCATTATATCTAACTTAGTAATTGTTTTCGAAGCAATGCTCTACGGACAAGAATTATTCCTGTCCGCAACGACACTCGTCCAAGTCGGAAAGTCTGTAGTATTTTCAAACACCGGATTAGTAGTAGGGCTATTTCCGCTGTAAGTCCAACTGCCAGTGTTGTATGTTGCTTGAGCATTCCAAAACCAATTAACCTTTTTGAGTGGTACCCAAATAGCTTCTGCTGCAAAAGGCTTAAACATAAGCCACATCGTAAAATTGTCGTCAGTAACCATACTTACGGTGGAAGTAGGGGTTACTGTCCCAGTAAACCCTATATTTGGAGAATCATATGCTGACGGATTATTAACTGTCGTGTACGGATAGCAACCGTCCAAACCGCTTGGTGGATTTTCCGACATCTGTGTTACTCCGTTAAATACTAGATTACGGATACTTTGATTAGCAATTTGAACCCATTGCGTTGTTCCTGTGAAATTTGTAGGAAATGTTATACTTCTACTAAATGTTATTCCATCAGTATTACTATTGCCAAAGACTAATTCATAATTATTTGGCGTAATCAGAAAATTTGTTGTTAATACACTTGTTGTCGTTGTAACT
>DATHTS010000880.1:0-1667 GCA_035462935.1 Pyrinomonadaceae bacterium | reverse complement strand
TTTCGTGTTTAATTGCTCTGCAAAATTTTCATAATTAATGTTTTCCGACATTTTTTCGCTCCAAAAAAATTCAAGTGTTTTGCCACCGCATCGCAAAATACAAATCGGCGTCTTCGACGACTGAAAAACCGAGCCGCTCGTAAAGACGCTTTGCCGATACGTTCGTTTTTAAAACCTGCAAAAATAAAACCTTTTCGCTTTCGGCTGCTTCGGCTTTCAGCTTTTCGATGAAAAATGTCCCGATCCCGCGACTGCGAAACTCCGCCAGCAGCGAGATGTCAATCAGCCTTATCTCTCGCTCGCCGCGCCCGACAATCAGGCGACCGACAGGCATTTTATCGAATTCAAGACTGTAATAAACAGCGTCGGGATACTGCATTCGGTAAGCGCGCGTCTGCATCTGAAACTGCATCTTAAAAAAAGCGTTTTCCTGTTCCCGACTCCAATTTAAAATCGCAAACTCGCCGCGCCGCGTGTCGGCATAGACCGTTTCCAAAAATCCCTCGTCGGCGGATTCAGCCGGGCGCAGTGAAAGATTTCGATGAATTGTCTGCTCTTTTGAAATCATCTATCCGCGAGAAAAACATCGGCTTTCGACATTTTCCTGATAAAGATTAGAGTATTTTGCAGGTGTTTGACAATGTAGGAAGTTTGACCTTCGAGAAAGACTGAGTTTTAATAAACGCGGCGGATTAGACCCGGAAAAGACAGACAATCCATTGCTTTTATCGTCTGATTGCGGAAATTTTGGAATAATTCGGTATGAAACATTTAACAATGGCAGAACTTGAAGCGGGACTCGAGGAAATTCGCCGTTCGCCGAAAGATAACGGCGTTTTGCATTTAATTGTTTGCCGACCAAAGGTGAATGAAAGAGAGGTTTTGGAAGAAGGAGAGCTTGATTTGGTCGAAGGTTTAATCGGCGATAACTGGAGAACGCGCGGAACCTGGCGCAAAAGAGGCGGTTTAGGTAATCCTGAAATGCAGCTGAATATTATGAATTCCCGCGCAATCGCGCTCATCGCGCAGGAACGCGAACGTTGGAAATTGGCGGGCGACCAGCTTTATATTGACCTCGATCTGAGCGACGAAAATCTTCCGCCGCAAACACGCTTGCAGATCGGTTCGGCGATAATCGAAGTTACCGCTATTCCGCATTTGGGCTGTAAGAAGTTCGTCGCGCGTTTCGGATTGGACGCGATGAAGTTTGTTAATTCTAAAATCGGGAAAAAGCTCCATCTGCGCGGGATAAACGCGAAAGTTGTTAAATCAGGCGTGGTTAGGATTGGTGACTTTGTTGAGAAAATCAAGGCGTAAAATTATCATAAAACTATCAGGAAATAGCCGAAAAAAATCTTCTAAATTATGAATCTTTTTGAACACGCCGAAAATTCAGTTAAAAACGAAATCGAACATTTGCGCGTCGAAATCAACCGGCACAACGAGCTTTATTACATCGAAAGCCAGCCGGAAATTTCCGATGCCGAGTTTGACGCGCTGCTGGAAAAGCTCAAACAACTTGAAGAATCGCACCCCGAATTCATCACGCCCGACAGTCCAACGCAAAGAGTCGGCGGCAAAGCGGAAGGATTTCCGCCTTTTGTGCATCACGTGCAGATGATGTCGCTGGATAATTCCTACGATATTGACGAGCTTCGCGCTTTTGA
>DATHTS010000879.1:0-1744 GCA_035462935.1 Pyrinomonadaceae bacterium | reverse complement strand
GAGAGCGCGGGCGACGCCGACTCTTTGACGCTGACCGCCGGAAAGCTCGTGCGGAAAGCGGTCGGCGAATTTTTCCGGGTTTAAGCCGACGAGTTCGAGCATTTCCGAAACCCGCCCGCGTTTTTTCGCCTCGTCCCAATTTTCCAGACCGGGAATCAGACCGACGTTCCGCTCGACCGTAAAATGCGGAAAAAGCCCGGCTTCCTGCAAAACATAGCCGATTCGGCGGCGCAAATTTATCGCATCCCAAACGGTCGTCGCTTTGCCTTCCACCAAAACCTCGCCGGAGGTCGGCTCAATCAGACGGTTTATCAATTTCAAAGTCGTCGTTTTCCCGCAGCCCGATTCGCCCAGGAGTATTAAAATTTCGCCGCGCCGGATTTGCAGATTTAAATCCGCGAGGATTTTTACATCGCCGTAAGAGCAATCAACCTGACGGAATTCAACAATGGTTTTGGATGTTTCGGTCATTTCACAAATTAATTATGCCCGCGAAATACACGAAAAACACGAAACAAAGAACAAAATTTTAAAGATTTTCGCGTCATTTCGCGTGTTTCGCGGGCAAAAAAATCAAGTTCTTTAGCTATCGTAAAAACGGCGCAAGCAAACTCAGCATAACAATTATCACGATTGCGCCCACAATGTCTAAAAGAATGCCGTAGCGCACCATTTTCATTAGCGGGATATAGCCCGAACCGTAAACAATCGCGTTGCAGGGCGTGGAAACGGGCAACATAAAGCCGAGACTCGCGCCGAAAGTCGCGCCGAGAGCCGGAATCAAAGGGTCTGCGCCCTGCGATTGGGCGATGGCGATAACGACCGGCACGATCATATTCGCCGAAGCCGTGTTTGACGTGGTTTCCGAAAGCAGAACGGCGACGAAAACCGAAGCGACCAGCAGCCCGAAGTCGCCGCTCAGAGGCAGGAGCGCGGTTAAATTCCTGCCTATTGTTTCCGCCAAACCTGTCTGAAACGATAGAACGCCGAGCGCGAAACCGCCGCCGTAAAGCAGAATCACGCCCCAATCAATTTTGACGGCTTCCTCCCAGGTAATCGCTTTTTCGCCTTTCCGGTTTCCCGGCAGAATAAAAAGCAGAACCGCGCCGGTAATCGCGCCGACCGCTTCCGGCAGCCGCGAGCTTATAAGCTTATAAATCGCGCTTTGCTCGCCTGCGAAGAGAGCGATTAAACCTGCAAAAATCCAGAGCAGGACGGCTGTCGCAAAAGCGATGACGGTTGATCTTTGACCGCGTGTCCAACCGCCGAGTTCCGCTTTTTCGCGTTGAATCATTTCCGCGCTTCCGGGAATTTCCCTGACACCCGCGGGTGCGAGTTTGTTCAGATAAAAATAAAGGAAAAAGTAAAGCACAACAACAATCGGAGCGCCGATCATCATCCATTTGAAAAAGGAAATTTCCGCGCCGATTAAATTGCGAATAAAGGCTAGACCGATGACGTTCGGCGGCGTTCCGATGGGCGTCATCAGCCCGCCGATTGAGGCGGCAAACGAGGTTATCAGCATCATCGCCGTCGCGTAATTGCGGTTGATTTTCACGCCCGTTTCTTTTTCGTGCCGGAAGAGAAACGTGATGATCGAAAGCCCGATGGCAAACATCATCGCCGTCGTCGCCGTGTTTGAAATCCACGCCGAGGAAAAGGCTGTAACCGCGCCGAAAGCGAATAAAATCCGCGAGGGGCGCGCGCCGATCCATTTCATCGAAAGAACGGCGAAAGCAAAACG
>DATHTS010000878.1:0-1817 GCA_035462935.1 Pyrinomonadaceae bacterium | reverse complement strand
AACTGGAAAGATTAAACGCTCAGATTGCCGCGAGCTTAAATCAGGAATACGTGATGATTGGCGATTCGGTCGTGATGCGCGCCCTGAGAAAGCAGATTGCGATTGTCGCGCCGACCGACGGGCGAGTTTTGATTTCGGGAGAATCGGGAACGGGAAAAGAGCTTGTCGCGCGGGCGATTCACGCGCAGTCGAAAAGAAAAAACGCGCCGTTTATCGAGATAAATTCCGCCGCGATTCCCGAAGAACTGGTGGAATCAGAGCTTTTCGGTCACGCCAAAGGCGCATTTTCCGGCGCGGTTGCGACAAAAAAAGGGAAGTTTGAACTGGCGGACGGCGCGACGCTTTTCCTGGATGAAATCGGCGATATGTCGCCGCGGGTTCAGGCAAAAATTTTGCGCGTCCTGGAAGAACAGCGTTTTGAGCCGGTCGGAAGCAACACGCCCGTAAAAGTTGATGTCCGCGTAATTTCCGCAACCAACAAACCTCTGTCCGATTTAATCGAAAACGGAAACTTTCGCGCCGATTTGTTTTACCGGCTGAATGTGATTCCATTCCAAATCCCGCCGCTCCGGGAACGCATGGAAGACGTGCCGCTTTTGGTTGAGCATTTTAATAAGAAATTTTCTACGGACTATGGAAAGAAGCCCAAAATTTTCACCCAAGAAGCGATTGACGCGCTGCAAAATTATTCGTGGCTCGGAAACGTGCGCGAGCTTCGCAACACGATTGAGCGCGTGGTGATTATGGTTTCCAAGCAGAAAATCAAGGCGGACGATTTGCCGGAATTTTACGCGGCGGAAGAGCCGCCCGCTTCAAGCTTCCGTTTTCCGTCTTTCAAGGAAGCGACCGACGCTTACCAGCGAGAATTTATTCTTCATAAACTGGCTGAAGCTGACGGAAATGTTTCCAAAGCGGCGGAGATAATGGGCGTTGACCGCAGCCATTTGTATCGAAGAATGCGGAATCTGGGGATTCAGGCAAAGTAAAAACTTTCATTTATCAGTTTGATTGAACGTTTGCCGAAAGGCAAAGAAATCCGCTATAAGATTAGGAAGCAAGTTAAATTTGTTAGATTTCTTTGTATTGATAAACTAGAAGCTATCTCCAAAATAATAAAATCGTTAAGCAAGCGGTCTAAGACCGCGTTTCAAGCAGCAATCTTCGGCAAACGCGGTCACAGACCGCTTGCTTAACCTTACGTTTTGTATTTTTGAGATAGCCTCTAGTCAGACAAAAAACAAAAGCGTTTGTAGGCGAGCTGCCTGCGCTCTTGGCGAGAAAGACTTCTTTTTATTCGATAAATTTATGAAAAACAAAAAACAAAACCGCCGAGATTTTTTGAAAACCGGAGCCGCGGGCTTTACCGCGCTGACCTTAATAAAAAACACAGAGGCAGGCGAAATTGCGTTTGACGATCCGCACCCGGAATTAAAAGAAATCACAATTACAGAACTGCAAGCCAAAATGAAATCGGGCGAGCTTTCGGCGCGGCGAATTGCCGAGATGTATATCGAGAGAATTAAAGCGATTGATCCAAAGCTTCGTTCCGTGATTGAAATTAACCCTGACGCCTTAAATATTGCCGGCGAAATGGACAAAGAACGCAAGCGCGGCAAGGTTCGCTCGATGCTGCACGGCATTCCGATTTTGATAAAGGACAATATTGATACGCGCGATAAGATGAAAACGACCGCCGGAAGTCTGGCTTTGGTTGACGCGCCGACTCCGAAAGATGACGCTTTTATTGTTCAGAAATTACGCAAAACGGGCGCTGTGGTTTTGGGCAAAACGAACTTGAGCGAATGGGCGAATTTTCG
>DATHTS010000877.1:0-1552 GCA_035462935.1 Pyrinomonadaceae bacterium | reverse complement strand
CGGGCAGAGAAAACTGCTGATACCAGCCTGCCGTCTGAACTCTGTTCGAATCGGTTATCCAATCCTTTAAGAGTTCATCCGTTCGCAAGCCGACGAGGAATTCGGCATTTGGAAACTTTTGGGCGATTTGCCGGATTGATTCTTCGTCCAGATGGTCGCGGTGGTCGTGTGAAATCAAAACGTAATCAACGCGCGAAATTTTATCGAGCGGCGAAGGCAAATCAATATACGGATTGATAAAAGAAGGCTTGCCGAAAACCGGGTCAAGCAAAAGCCCAACGCCGTTCAGACGAATATAAAACGCCGCGTGTCCGAGCCAGAGAATGCCGCCCGCTTCGCTCTGCAAAAACTGCGTTGGGTCTAAAACTTCAAGTCTTTGCCGGTCATTTTCCTTTTCTTCTTTTTGGGGATTCCCGCTCAGACGCCATTTGAGCAAATCAATCAACGACGGCAGAAAAGGATGTTCGACATTTACAAATCTCCCTTTCTGGTCAACCGGCGTGCCTTGCCAATCTGCTTTAACGGTCGGCAAAGTCTCGTTTCTGACGTATTTTTCAACCACTGCTTTGTCGGTTTCTTCGCGCAAAATAAAAATTGCGATGACGACGATAATCAACGCAAGAATTGAAAATATCACAGTGAGAATTTTTTTCATTCGTTTTAATTTTACAATTTTTCGGCTTGTTTCCGAATAATCGGCAGTAAACCTCTCAAAGCCTGATTAACCGACTCGGAATCGGTGAAAACTTCCGCCACATCAGGCTCAAGAACGATTATATTTCTTTCCTGAACAATACGATTTACATATTTTCCGCGAATTCCGCCCGTGAAATCATATTCGTCAAGCATTTCCGTCTCTTCATTATCCTGTTTCTCGTTCATATTTCCTTCTCTCGTTTGGCGCTGCCAATCTTGCGCTGATTATTCTGATTTTATCATTGCGGTCGGTGTGAACGACAACTAATTGTCGCTGGTTGTTTGAATATCCGGTAATAACGAAGCGGTTTTCATCCTATGAATGTAAAGGGTCTGGAACTGTTAGCGAAAGCGGATCGGCAAAAACGCTCATTGCCTCTTCAAATGAAACTCCATGTTTCTTTAAATTCGTTTCAGCTTTTTCGGGATTCCATTCAAATAACTCATTCATCTTTCAATTCGCTCGTATCAAATTCATCTTCCTTAAACAAACGGCTCACCGGCGTATGCGGAGGCGGCAATTCTTCTTTGTATTCGCTGAATGATTTTTCCAGAAGCTGCGCGGATTGCTCGGCGGCTTCACGGTCTTCTTTGGCTATTTTCAAGATGATGCGACCGTCTTTGCTGGGAATTTCGCTCAGGGTTTGAAAATTGTTCAGCCAGATTTCCAGAGTCGTCTTAAACCAGCTTTTCTTGAATTTGAGTCTTTCGATCTCTCTGACCGGAACGCGGACTTCCTTGATTCCGGTTTTCATTATCCCGAAGACTTTCGCTTCAAATTCCAGAACGATGCCCGCCGCGCTGATTTTCGCCATTCCGTCAACGCTGGAAAAGCCGCCGTGCGCGCCTTCTATTT
>DATHTS010000876.1:0-4421 GCA_035462935.1 Pyrinomonadaceae bacterium | reverse complement strand
TTACATTTGCCTCCGCGAAATACAACACCGATATTTGGGTTTATGATTTGAGAACAAGACAACTGACACAAATCACAAAAAGCGACCGCGCCGGAATTCCGCAAAGCTCGTTTGTCGAGCCGCAGCTTATTAAATATAAAACTTTTGACGGACGAGAGATTCCTGCTTGGTTTTATCGCCCGCAGGTAAGTTTTGTTACTCGTAACGGAACGCTTCCACCGCTTTCTGGAAAAATGAATGTCAATAAGAACTTGCCCGTTATCATTAGCGTTCACGGCGGTCCCGAAGGACAAGAGCGTCCCGGATTTAGTCCTCTCTATCAATATTATCTCTCGCGCGGTTATGCGATTTTGGCAACCAATGTGCGCGGCTCGACCGGATACGGCAAAACTTATTCGCATCTGGACGATGTAGAAAAACGCGAGGATTCGGTCAAAGATTTGGCGGCGGCGGTTGATTGGCTGAAAACTTCGGGCGGCGCCGACCCGAAACGAATCGCCGTGATGGGCGGCAGCTACGGCGGTTATATGACGATGGCGGCGATCACGCTTTATCCCGACCTTTTCGCGGCGGCGGTTAATACCGTCGGAATTGTGAACTGGGAAACATTCCTGAAAAACACGAGTGGCTATCGCCGACGCCAGCGCGAAGTCGAATACGGAATGCTCGACAAAGACATTGATTTCCTGCGCCGAATCTCGCCGATTGCCAAAGTTGACCGCATCAAAACACCGCTGATGGTTATTCACGGCAAAAACGACCCGCGAGTCCCATACACTGAAGCCGAACAGCTTGTCGAAGCCTTAAGAAAACGCAACGTAGCGGTCGAATATGTTCTTTTTGAAGATGAAGGACACGGAGTTTCCAAGCTGAAAAATCGCCTGGTCGTTTATCCGAAAGTGGCGGATTTTCTGGATAAATATATGAAATAACGTTTCCGTTTCTATTAATTGAATGGCTGTTTTGAAGGTTCGTATAACTTTTGGTTCTAATCAAAATTTAGAGATAAAAAGGAAATGGATTGCTCACATTCCTTTTTATTTTTACAAGTCCAATCGAATCGTTTTACCGCCGCCGAAATAAAAGTGTTCGCCCTTCAGTGGGGGTTGTAAGGGCTGATAGTTTTTTGCAAGAGAACAACTTTGTCTTCTCATCTTTTTCTTTTTGACAATTTCTCAAATTTTCAACAGATTATTGAGCAAACTAACAATTCCATTTTTATGGTAAGGCGATAAAATTTACTTCGCTCAATTCCTCGCTTACAAAGATTGCTTGAATCGGCTTGCCGAATCTGTAGAACCACTTATTGGAGAGACTGAATTAAAACTGCCGCCGATTAAAATCTTGCCGTCCGGCTGGACGACAATCGCGTGAACATGATGATCCGGGTGCGGGTCAAAATCATCGAGAACGTATCCCGCCTGAACCGAGTTCAATGTGGCAAACAGTATTAGCCATAAGCCAAAAATATAAATTCTGAGTGTTTGTTTTGTTATTCTTCCTTGTGTTCTCATTATGTTTCAATCCTCCAAATTTAATCCTTCAAGTATTTCGTTAGTTTTCGCCTTTTTATGATTTGCTGGTTTCATCAGTAAACTCTCATTGCTTGCTACCCAATAAACCGTCATCCGAGAATCAAAACGGATTATTCAACGATGTTTGAGCGTCAAACGGAATATGAGGGGCTTTTCAAGCCTTTTTTCTCCAGCCAGAATAAAAACCTCGTTCTTTTCGGTGCGCGGTTTCAGGTCGCGGTCATAAACCTCCAGATCGCCCGCGCTTTGCCTTCTCGCATTTTGTTTGCCCTGGATTTCACGAAAAATGTCATCCCTCAATGGCTGTTTGGAAACGATGAAGAAAAGGTTTTCATTGCCGGCTTGGTCATAAAATTCCCAGCCCCGGTTGTCGGGAATAAAATTGTCGGTTTTCGGGTAAATTTTGTTGGATTGATTTTCCAGCGGAAAGATTTTTTCCACCGAACCGCTCGAACCGCGATTGACAATCGTCAGATAGCCCTCGAAATTAAGCCGAAACCGCGCCCGGACGCAATCGCCGGTTTTGAAGACCGAAGTCGGGGCGACCAATCTAAAGCTTCCCGCGCATCCGGTTTGCTTTTCGAGCCAGATTTTCATTCCCGGCGAACCGACGCTTGAGGCTTGTTTTTTTCTTCTCGGAACTCGGTTTTTTATTGCCGTCGGTTTCTTCGACGGTTTTGGCAGCGAGGAGTGCGGCGGAGAAACCTTCGTTTTGACGGAGGCTTTTGTTTCCTTAACCTGGGAAAAATTTCGTTCATACTCTTCAAATTCTTCCTTCGCCGAAAGCGGGGCTTCCTGCGCCGAAAGGCTGGTAACAAACGCTCCAAAAATTATCAGCGGTAAAAATATCTTAAAAAATCTCATTTTTCTCTCCCTTAAAAGTTTAAATTCTGAAAATTACTGCATCACCACCCGAAAGCCGATCTTGGTCGAACCGATCATCTGCGGCTGTCTGCGCCGGTGAGACGAGCGGCAGTTTCCGGCAATCGAATCCCACGAACCGCCGCGAATCACGCGGAAAAGACGCGGGTCTTCGTCTTCTTCATCTTCCGGCTCTTCCGCTTCCCACGAGCTTCCGTCGGTCGGAGCTCCGGTGTAATCGTCGTGCCAGTTGTCCGCCGTCCATTCCCAGACGTTGCCGTGCATATCGGCTAAACCGAAGGCATTCAGATTGCCGAGCGAGCCGACCGGAACGAGCGCGGCGCGAAATTCTCCTCGAGCCGCCGCCAGAAACGGCATATTTCCCCGGAAATTGGCGAGCATCGAACTTATCGTTTCGCCAAAAGCGAAAGGCGCATCGTTGCGGGCTTTGGCGGCGAATTCCCATTCGGCTTCGGTCGGCAGGCGATAGTTTTTTCCGGTAAGCTGAGAAAGTTTTTGACAGAATTCGTCGGCTTTTCGCCAAGAAACATTAACGACCGGTAAGTCGGCGCCGCGAAATTTTTCGGGAATGTTTGGCATTTTGTCTCTGCCCATCACCATTTGCCATTGGACTTGCGTGATTTCGGTTTTGCTCATAAAAAAGCCCGGGACATTGACCTGATGCCGCGGCATTTCCGCCGCGACCGTTTCCGGTCTGGCTTCCGGAATGTTTTTCTTGCTCTTGGCATCCTGATAGGCGGCTGCCGCTTGCTCCGCGCTCGCTCCCATCAAAAACTTTCCGCCCGGAATCTGCATCATTTCCAGATTGATTTCATTTTCGATAAAGTAAGTGACGGCGTTTTTGAGCGTGTTTATCCGCCTGCCAGATTCGTTTAAAATCGGCACGGTTACGGGCATTTTTAAAATTCTTCCGATGTCTGCGACGGCGGAAGGATTGAAGGGAAGTTCGGGAATTTGGGCAAACGTATCTTCCGTAAAGTGAAAAACCATACGAATCGAAGAGTTTTCCCAAGGCGTCTGCTCGCCGCCGGTTAAATCGTCAACCTGAATGCGGGTGCGGATAAAAACGTCTTCCAGCCGCGACGGTCGGAGGCGCAGATTTTCGGCGAGCGAAAGCGAATAAGGACTGTTTTCGCCGGTTCCGTCCTTGGCGGTCTTGCCGGGCGCGGTTGAAAAAGCGATGTATGTCCCGGCTGGCGCGTTTTTTATTTCGGCTAGACCTTTTTTATTTGACGACGAAGCCGAAAAACCTTTCGGCGCGTTGCGGCAGGCGTCGAGAATCAGGATATTCAAACCGCTTTTACCGGTGATCGCGCCGATTACCGAATCAACTTCGATAGCCTGTCCTGCCACGTCGCTTTGAGAAGCGTCGAAATCAACCGGAATCAGAAAATTGCGCCCGTCTATCTGAACTCCGTGACCGGCATAATAAAACAAACCGACGCCGTTTTTCGGCAATTTTCCGGTAAAGCTTTGAATCGCGGCTTTCATTTCCTCAAGGCTCAAATTTTCCCTGATGACGGTTTGAAACCCGACTTCATTCAGCGAATCTGCCATAAGCCGCGCGTCGTTAACCGGATTCGGCAAAGGGCTGGATTCGTAATCGCTGTTTCCAATCACCAGCGCCATACGTTTATTCGGCGAAAAACTGATTCTCGAAGAATTAAAAGCCTTTTTCTGAGCCGGGGAATCAATTGTGAAAATCAAAAAAACGAGAATCGGAATTGCGATAAAAAATACGAACCGAATTTTATTTGAAGCAAATTTCATATGACCTCCTTCTGCAAACAACTTATTCAACCGAACGGAGCGCGACCGCCGGCTTTTCTGACGGCGAGAAGATGCGAATTTATTTGGGCTTTTTTTTTCTATTCGCGCTTTTTCGCAGAAAAATAAATAAATTTTTAACCGGAAGATTAAGCTAAACCCTCTTACTGAATAATCTCTACCCGGTCATTTGTCTGAACGCCCGCGCCGTCTATGATTTTGGCTTTGACGGTTCTT
>DATHTS010000875.1:0-5608 GCA_035462935.1 Pyrinomonadaceae bacterium | reverse complement strand
AGATGTGGTGGCTTGGCTTTTATATGAGCAGTTGGCGTTTGGCTCTGCTTTTGGCGGTTAATATACCTCTTCTCATCGGGCTTTCGCATTACATCGGGTTTGAAGACACTTTTGAATTTAAAGACGATGCTTTGGATGCTTTTGTCGCTTACGCGGTAGGATTTATCGCCCCCGTTCCGATACTGTTTTTGTTTGGCGTCATCGAGCCGGGAATGTCGGCAGATGAAATTATCGGTAAAATCTCGCTGCAAGCCGTTCCCGGCAGTATCGGAGCGATGCTGGCGCAGAGCGAGTTGGGCGGTCAGCCGAAAGATAAGGAAGATAGAAAACGCCGCGCCGGATACTGGGGAGAATTGTTTATTATGATGGTCGGCGCATTGTTTCTCGCTTTTAATTTGGCTCCGACCGAAGAAATGGTGTTAATCGCTTATATGATGACCGATTGGCATATTCTCGGATTAATACTTTTTACGCTGATAGTTATGCACGCGTTTGTTTACGCGCTGGAGTTCAAAGGACAGGCTTCGATCCCTGAAGGAACACCGTTTTGGAGCGTCTTTCTTCGTTTTACGGTCGTCGGATATACAATCGCGCTGCTTATAAGTTTGTTCATTCTCTGGATGTTCGGACGATTGGACGGACAGAGCCTTTATCAAATTGTTACTGCCGTCATAGTTCTCGGTTTCCCGGCGGCAATCGGCGCGGCTGCCGCTCGTTTGATACTTTAATTTCGGGAGGTTGGATACAAATGGGTAATTCTTCATCAAATGAAAACCGGAATAAAAATAAACAGCCTTCCGTTTGGGAATGGATAGTGGCGTTTATCGGTTTAATATTAGTTGTCGGGGCTATCGGTTTTATGCTTTACAAGGCTGTTTGGGTAAAAGATTCGTCGCCGGACGTAGAAGTTCAAATCGAATCGGTTGAACAGGTTAATAACGGATATTTGGTTAAATTCCGCGCTTTAAATCGAGGCGGAACGACGGCGGCAGGATTGATAATCGAAGCAGAGCTAAAACGCGGCGCGGAAAAGATAGAAACAAACCAGACAACGATTGATTTTTTACCTTCAAATTCGGTTAGAAACGGCGGTTTTTTCTTTACTAATGATCCGCAACAGAATGATTTACAGATTCGCGCCGTCGGATACCAGCAGCCATAATCTTATAGGAAAAAGTTAGAAATTCGGACAAATTTCAAACAAAGACGCGGAAAACTTCATTCGAATACAGCATTCCTTTTCGCGTCAGACGCAAATTGTTTTTATCAAATTCAATTAAATCCGCTTCCTGCAGACGCTCAAATTCAACGGAAAATTCCTCAAGCAAGTTCGTGCCGAATATTTTTTGAAATTCTTTCAAATCAACGCCTTCATTCAAACGCAAACCCAGAAAAGTATATTCGGCACGACGCATTTTTTCGTCTAATTCGGTTGTTTCAGTTACCGAAGACAAATTGTTTTCGATTTTCCGCACATAAGCCAGAGTATCGCGCTCATTTGCCCAACGCCTGTTTCTACCGTCAAATGAATGCGCTGAAACGCCGAAGCTGTAATACGGCGCAAACTGCCAGTATTTTAGATTGTGTCTTGATTCGTAACCGGGCAGCGAAAAATTCGAGATTTCATATTGCCGGTAGCCTTTTGCCCAAACTTTTTCGAGCATCAATTCATACATTCGCGCCGCCAAATCTTCATCCGGCAGCGGCTGCCGCCCGCTTCGGATTTGTTCGGCAAGAGGTGTTCCTTCGTGGATTTCGAGAAGATAAAGGGAGAGATGCTCCGGTTTTAATTTTAAGGCTTCGTCCAAATTTCTTTCCCAATCTTCGAGCGTCTGGCGCGGAAGCCCGGCAATTAAATCAAAACTGACATTCTGGAAATCCGCCTTGCGTAAAAGCTCGATTGTTTCACGCACATCTTTTGCCGTGTGCCGCCTACCTAATCTTTTCAATTCTGTATCATCAAAAGTCTGCGCGCCGAAACTCGCGCGATTTACGCCCAAATTCCGATATTCCTTCAAAGTTTCGAGCGAAACCGTCGCCGGATTCATTTCCATTGTGATTTCCGTATTTTTATCAACAGAAAAAAATTCATGTATTATTTTTAGGATTTTCTCAAGCTGTTCCGGCAACAAAAGCGAAGGCGTTCCCCCGCCGAAATAAACTGTGTCAATCTGGAATCTGGAATCTGGAATCTGGAATCTGGAATTTGAAATTTGAAATTTGAAATTTCTCCGCAAAGCGCATTTACATAACGCTCAACTGTTTCCTGATTTTTATAAACATCGGTTGCAAAATCGCAATACGAACAGCGTGAGCGACAAAACGGAATGTGAATGTAAACTCCTGCGAGCATATAAAAATTAAACCACAGATGAACAGGGATAGACACGGATAAAATCATTTCTTATCCGTGTTCATCCGCGTTTATCTGCGGCTTCTTTTAATTTTCCAGACTATTTTCGAGCGAGGTTTTCCAGATTTTTTCGAGTTCTGCAATCGGTTTTGAAATAACTTCCGCGCCGTTCACGCTTATTTTCAAATCCTCGCCGCCGATTTTTCCGATCACCTCAAACGGGCAATCGTTTTCTTTGGCAATCGCTTTGATTTCCTCTAGTTTATCAGGTGCAAAACTAACAACGATGCGCGAAGGCGATTCGCTAAAAAGCTGCGCTTCGGTAGAAAGATTTTCATTTTTCAAATCAATCTCCGCGCCGAATGTTTTGCGATTTATCGAAGAAAAACAGCTTTCGGCAATGGCAACTGCCAAACCGCCGTCCGAGCAATCGTGCGCCGAATTTAACAAATATCTGTCGGCTAGTTTCAGACAAATTTCCTGCACACGCTTTTCCAAATCCAAATCAATTTCGGGAACTTCGCCGTTTTCAATCAATTCGTCGGTCGTAAAGCCCCAAACCGTCTGCGCGTATTCGCTGACGGATAAATCGTCTTTTGTTTCGCCCAAAAGCGCGATTATATCGCCTTCATTTTTGAAACCCTGTGTGATAACTTTTCTCACGTCTTCCAAAAGCCCGACCATTCCGATAACGGGCGTGGGCAAAACGCCGCGTCCTTCGGTTTCGTTGTAGAAAGAAACATTTCCCGAAACGACCGGCGTTTCAAACTTCTCGCAAGCCTCTTTCATCCCGTCAATCACATCGGAAAACGACTGCATCACTTCAGGTCTTTCCGGCGAAGCAAAGTTCAGGCAATTAGTAATCGCAATTGGTTTTGCTCCGACACAAACGATGTTTCTCGCTGCTTCCGCAACAGTTAATTTCGCGCCCTCCTTTGCATTAACAGCGACAAAGCGCCCGTTTCCATCCAAACACATCGCAATCGCCCGCCGCGTTTCCTTCACCCTGATGACCGCCGCATCCGCGCCCGGCAAAATCGCCGTGTTCGTGCGAACCATCGTGTCGTATTGCGTATAAACCCAGCGTTTCGAGGCAATATTCGGCGAAGCGAGCAACTGAAGTAAAGCTTCGTTAAAATCAATTTCAGATTCCAAATTCCAAATTCCAGATTTTTCTTCCAATTTGGAATTTGGAACTTGCGATCTGGAATTCGCCATCGGGCGGCAGTATTTCGGCGCTTCATCCGTAAGAGCCAGAACAGGTAGATCGGCTTTTAGTTCGCCGTTGTGAAAAACTTTCAGATGATTTCCCTCGACGACTTTGCCGATGACCACCGCGTCTAAGTCCCATTTATTAAAAATCTCTACAACCTCTTTTTCGCGCCCGCGATGCGCGACGATCAGCATTCGTTCCTGCGATTCCGACAGCATCATTTCATACGCTGTCATTCCCGTTTCGCGCTGCGGCACGAGCGTTAAATCCATCTCCAAGCCTGTTCCGGCACGCGCCGCCATTTCAACCGAAGAGCTTGTCAGACCAGCCGCGCCCATATCCTGGATTCCCGCAATCGCGCCGCTTCGCATTGCTTCCAGACAGGCTTCGAGCAGAAGCTTTTCCAAAAACGGGTCGCCGACTTGCACAGTCGGGCGTTTTTCCAACGCTTCCTCGTCAAATTCCGCGCTCGCCATTGTCGCGCCGTGAATTCCGTCGCGCCCGGTTTTCGCGCCGACGTAAAGAACAGGATTGCCAACGCCTGTCGCCTTTCCAAAAAAGATTTGGTCTTGGCGAACAAGCCCAAGAGCAAATGCATTAACCAAAGGATTCAAATTATAAGCATCATCAAAAACCACTTCGCCGCCAATTGTTGGCACGCCAAAACAGTTCCCGTAAAAACCGATTCCAGCCACGACGCCGCGTAAAATAGATTTATTTCTTTTTCCGTGTTTCGGGTGATCTAAACGCCCGAAACGCAAAGAATTCATTGCGGCAATCGGTCGCGCTCCCATCGTGAAAACATCTCTAAGAATTCCACCGACACCGGTTGCCGCGCCTTGAAACGGTTCGATAAACGACGGATGATTATGCGATTCGACTTTGAATGCCACGCACCAGCCGTCGCCAATATCAACAACGCCCGCATTTTCTCCCGGCGGCACAATCACGCGCTCGCCCTGCGTCGGAAGCCTCTTTAAATGAATTCGTGAAGATTTGTAAGAACAATGCTCCGACCACATTACCGAAAAAACGCCGAGTTCGGTCAGATTCGGCTCGCGTCCTAAAATCTGTTCGATTTTCTCGTATTCTTCTCCGGTTAAATTGTGCTGCTGGATAATTTCGGGCGTGATTGATGTCATTATAATTGCTCTCGGATAAAAATTTACAGTTAAAATGAAAAAAAAGAGTTTATCGGCTCAGGATTATTTTTTCAAATCCGCGCCGATAAACTCTGCTTTTAAATTTTGCTTTTGCGCTTGCTTGAAGTTTGAAGAACCTACAAAAAAGGGGGAATTATTTAGAACGGCGATTTTTACGTGAAAGCGCCGCCGAAGCCGATACGAGTCTTTCATCCATTGCATCGAGTTCTTCAAAGGTTACCCCGGCAAGTTGAGAAAGATGTTTGAGATGCCTTTCGACATATTCATTTTGTTTTTCAATCCGTCGCCATCTTTCTTCGGATTCTTTTTGAAGAGCGGCAATATCTTTCTTATGTTGAAACTCGAGCTTTTTAATTTGCCGTTCAATTTCAAGGATGTCAGCTTTGATTTCCTTAATTCTTTCTTCGGGATTGGTCGCCATAATGAAGCACAGTTTAAGCGGATTTTTTGATAGAGTCAAAAATTATTCGGATTTAACGGAGATTTTGTCAATTTCCATTCGCAAATCTTCAAGTTTCACTTTTCCCTGCCTAAAAAAAGCCATCTCACCTTTTTCGTTATACAAAATCGTAAACGGCAGACCGCCGCTCCAGTCTTTGGCAATCGAAGCGATCAGCACGCTTTCGTCTTCCGAAACAAGGAGATAAGCGGGCATTTCGGCTTTCATTTCACTTAGAAACTTCGGCACGGCGGTATTTATTTCTTCGACAAAATCCAGCGAAACGGTGTAAAAATCAATTTTTCCGCGATATTCCGCGTCAATTTTTACAAGGTCGGGAAACTCTTCGCGGCATGGAATGCACCACGTCGCCCAAAAATTAACTAGAAGAGGTTTACCGTTCGCTTTGAGTAGCTCTTTGAGCTTTGCGTCGTCAACCT
>DATHTS010000874.1:0-2633 GCA_035462935.1 Pyrinomonadaceae bacterium | reverse complement strand
CAAGCAAAAGCGTTTCGGGAAAAATCTGCCGCAAATTGCCGTAAAGCGTAACGGGCGTCGCGCGGTCGGCTCCGGCAGAGATGATTTCGGCGGAAAATGTAAATTTTTCAGACATTTCTTCAGCAGTAAATGAAACGTTTTCGATTCGGAAAAACGCGAATTCAACAAAAAACAAGTGGATTTATGATTTAAACGGAAAGATAGATTTTGGGCGGCTACGCCCACCAGGAAGCAAAACGCCACGCTGAAGAAAGCGGCGCGAAAGAAATGATTTGATTTGAGCCGGGGCTTTTGTTCATCAAAGTAGGGAAAGTGTATCAAAGGAGTTTTTACTTTGCAATCAGAGAGATTAATAAAGCGAATCGGTTGACCAAAACAGAAAATAGCTTCCAATCTACATAACAACTCCGAATAATTTATATGTATCTAAACTGCCGACGTTATGGCGAACCCGAAATTAAGATTGGCGGAAAATGTCTCGGGAGAATTTTTTGTAGATTCGACCTGTATTGATTGCGATACGTGCCGCCAAATCGCGCCTGAAACTTTCCGCGACCATGGCGAGGCTTCGA
The DNA here is from genome assembly GCA_035462935.1 of Pyrinomonadaceae bacterium. Lineage (GTDB taxonomy): Bacteria > Acidobacteriota > Blastocatellia > Pyrinomonadales > Pyrinomonadaceae > DATHTS01. Next base: position 2,061 of record DATHTS010000874.1, on the reverse strand, counting down.
GCGTTTACCGCCAGCCCGAATCACAAAAAGAACTAAACTTAGCAAATATGGCGCTTGTTGCTTGCCCAACAGGTTCAATAGGCGCGGGCAAATTTCTCGACGCGCGGGCGGCAATCAATTCCTTTCCGTCTTTAATTTCCGAAAATGTTTATTACTGCGGTTTTAATTCCGAGAGTAGTTTCGGCGCGTGGAGCTATTTGATTGCGCGACCTGAAGGGAACATTTTGATTGATTCGCCGCGGTTTGCCTCGCCTCTGGTTAAGAAAATCGAAAAAATGGGCGGCGTTTCCGAGATGTTCTTGACGCACCGCGATGATATTGCCGACCACGCGCGTTTTGCGGAAAAATTTGGCGCTGAGCGGATTATGCACGCGGCTGACGGGGCGCGGCGATACGGAATTGAGCAGATAATCGAAGGCGAAACGCCGGTTCGGATAGATGATGAATTGACGATTATTCCGGTTCCCGGACACACGCGAGGCTCACAGGTTTTGCTTTATAAAAACAAGTTTCTTTTCACGGGCGATCACCTGGCTTGGTCGCCGAACCGGAATTCTCTATTCGCTTTTCGCAGCGTGTGCTGGTATTCGTGGGCGGAACAAACGCGCTCGATGGAAAGGCTGCTCGATTATGAATTTGAATGGGTTTTGCCCGGTCACGGGCGCATTGCTCAACGCCCGAAACAAGAAATGAAAAAGCATTTGATCGAATGTGTCGAATGGATGAAAGGGTTTTAGGCGAGAAATAAATATTTTGCAGCAAAAAGTAAAAGAAAATCTTTTAGAAGCTGTTTGAAAACTTGGAAACGTCCGCGAAGCGGACAAATTTAATAGCGTCGGGAGAATCCCGGCGACTCGGATAAATTAAACATCCGTCCCTGTAAGGGACTAATTATCAATGGGTTGATTAGTCCCTTACAGGGACGAACAAATTCACGTCGCGTTACGTCGGGTTGCACCCGACGCTATTAAATTCGTCGCTTTCAGCGACAAAATCGGCGTTTTCAAACAGCTTCTTAGAAATTCTTTCCCTAAAACCTTTGCCAAATTTTACTTTCCCTTTATTAAAATGAAACGATTTTATTTCCACCCGTTTTGTTCCGAACTTTGGCGCGGAAATTTGAAAGGAGCGCCTTGCCCGTTCTGACCGTTCCCATTTTGCATACCGCGCGTTTGAATCGCATTGTATAAAACCCGCTCAAATTCTTCGGTTATCACAATCGTTTCGCCTTCGCGGTTGGCAATTACCAAACAATTCTGGTGTTTGGTTAAGCCTTTCTCCACATATTCGGGAAGATGCGCGCGGATGATAACTCGTGCCTGGCTGTCGAAAACTTTTACATTTCCGGTTCCGATTTTGTAGCCCGTAAGCAGAACAATTTGCTTTTCGTATCTTTCGTCGTGTTTTTCCTGCATTTGTTTATGCCTCTCAATTTTTCCGAAAAGAAATAACCAAAGCATTAACTTTTCCAGTTTTCTGTTTCTATTGTTCCAACACAGGCATTCTATTACCATTTTTATTTGCAAATTTTTTCAAAGACGGCTAGAATCATTTTCTTGCTGAATTCACTTCATTAAGGAGATACCAACAAAAAATATGAAACAAATCTTAACCGGGGCTATTACCCTTGTGTTTTTTCTTGCCACAACACCGTTTGCATTGGCGACGGATTACGATATTGAACTGGTTGTGCCGGACGGCAAAAAATCGGTAGAAACCGACGCCGTTTTACGGATTAACGACAATAATTTTCAAATTATGATTGAGAAGCCGAAATTTAAGGAACATGAAAAAAGTTTCGATTTTAAGAGCTTAAAACTGGCGGATTATTCATACTCAAAAAAACCGATGCTTTCGGGAGGCGGAGCGGTAGCAACCGCGCTTTTGGTCGGTTTTATCTTTGCGCTGCCGTTTCTTTTCATCAAAAAGAAAAATCATTGGCTGACGGTTCAAAGTGAAAAAGAATTCGCCGTTATGAAATTGGACGGCAGTAATCACAGAGCGATAGTCGCCGAATTTAAAACACACGGCGTAGATGTTAAAGAGGTTAAGGAAGAAAAA
>DATHTS010000873.1:0-3443 GCA_035462935.1 Pyrinomonadaceae bacterium | reverse complement strand
AACCGGCAGGCAAACCTTCGACAATTGCGACCAGCGCCTTCCCGTGCGATTCTCCGGCAGTTGTAAACTTAAAAAACATTTTTTTGATAATGGAAAATGGATAATGGAAAACGGAAAATGTGATTCAATAATTTTTCCGTTTTCCATTATCCATTTTCCATTCCTTCGCGTCTCTGCGGTTCAATTTTTTTTAGCTTTCTCCGAAATACAATCAATCCGATACTCGCCAAAATCAGAATCCCGCCGAAACCAGTTAGTGGCGGAAGTTTTTCACCCAAAACAATCGCGCCGACCAGCACGGCAATTAAAGGCGTAACGAGCGAAATCATCATCGCCTTAGTTGATTCGATTCTACTTAAAAGCCAATAATAAAGCCAAAATGCCGCAATCGTGCCGAAAATCGTCAGATAAAGAACGCAGATTACCGCCCGCCAAGTCCATTGGAAATTTAGCGGATTTCCTTCAAATGACAATCCGTAAATAATTATCGGCAAAACGCCGCAAAGCATTTGTCCGAAAACGAGACTTGCCGGATGAAGCGAGCCGCCAAAGGCTTTGATTAGAATCGAAGCGTGCGCCGCCGCATACGCGCCGATGACAATTGCCACGCATCCGGCAAAAGCCATCACGCTCGTAACCTGTAATTGATCGTTAAAGATGATTCCAACCCCGCAAATGCCGAGAATGACGGCAATAATTTTTAATCCTGTAATTCGTTCAGCCGGAAGATGAACCCAAGCCAGAACTAAACCGAAAACCGTGATCATCGCCTGCAAAACCGCCGCCAAACCCGATGAAATATACTGCTCGCTCCAAAAAACGAGGCTGTAATTGATTGAAAACTGCAAAACTCCGGTTAAGCCCAGCAATTTCCAATCGCGGATGGTTTTCGGCAGCGGGATTTTCTGAATTTTTATGATCGCGGCGAGAATCAAAAGCGCGAGAACGAATCTGAGATAGGCGAAACTTATCGGCGGCAGGTCTTCAAGCCCGATTTTGATGAAAATCCAGGTCGTTCCCCAAATTAAACAAAGGATGAGCCAGATGACGATTTTCATTCAAGTTAGTTAAAAGTTTATTGTAAATGGTCGAAGAAAAGACTCCAACCCGGAAAATTATAATTTTTAACTAACTTTTTTCATAAAAACTCAGACAGTTTTCACCTTGTTTTAATAATCGCCAGCGTCGAAGCTCCTGCGCTTTGTCGGGCAGAATATTTTTTGCGTGATGCTCGGCGATTACAATGCCGCCGGGATTTAGCAGATTCGATTCTGAATCGCCGAAAGCGTGAAGAACAATGGCGTAGTTTTCCTGGTAAGGCGGGTCGTAAAAAACAATGTCCCAACCTTCTTCCGCTTTTCGATTGATAAAATTTTCCGCCGGGGAAGAAAAAATTTCCGTTTGTTCTTCGGGAATACCGAGAGCGTCGAGGTTTTCTTCAATCAAAGCGCAGGCGCGGCGCGATTTATCAACAAAAGTGGTGAAATCAGCGCCGCGTGAAAGCGCTTCGATGCCGATCGCGCCTGTTCCGGCGCACAAATCCAGAAAGCGCGTTTCGTCGCTGATTCTCGGAGCTAAAATGTTGAAGAGAGTTTCGCGCAGGCGGTCGGAAGTCGGGCGAGTTTTGCTGCCCGAAGGACTTTTTAAAACTCGCCCTCTATATTTGCCCGCGATGATCCGCATAAAGAGTAGAGAGTAGAGAGTAGAGAGTGAAGAGAAAATTTATTGGAACTCACTCTCTACTCTCCACTCTTTACTCTCTACTCAAAGTTTATTTTCGTTCGAAGAAGCTTAGAGCCGAATCGCCCTGAACGACAACGCGCCAGCGTCTTAATTGACCGATTTTTTCGGGGAAAAACATTTCGGCGTGATGCTCGATGACCAAAATGCCGCCGTCGGGTTCGATTGCCGCGCCTTTGGCGAAATAATCCAGCACTTCGTCGTAATTAACATCATACGGCGGATCGTAATACACTACGTCCCAGAAACGCTTGCGCTTCATCATCTGTTTCAGAAAAGGAACGCATTCCATTTGGAGGACTTCGCCGTGTCCGTCCTTGATGCCGCAGACTTCCATATTTTTCTTTATAAAGCTGCACATCTTGGCTGAACGCTCGACGAAAGTTCCAAGCAGCGCGCCGCGCGACATTGCTTCAAGACCGACGGTTCCGCATCCGGCGCATAAATCCAAAAATCTGCGGGCGCGGATTTTCCGAAATAGAATCTTGAACATTATCTCGCGAAGTCGCCGCGCCGTCGGTCGGACTTTCGGCGAGGTCGTGCTTTGCAGATACTTTCCTCGATGTTTTCCATCCGTTACTTGCATATCGGAAACAATGCGAATTTGCTGTTCTTTTTGCCAGGGTTTTAATCCTTTCCCTTTGTTAAAGAATCGCTTTTTGTCCTGAAATCTATTATCTCTGGGCGGATATTTTCCGTTTCCCCGATAATTTCGGTTGTCACGATTGTCGCGGCTTTGAAAACGATTGTCGCGGTTATCCCGGCTTTGATAGCGGTCGTTCCGGTTTTGAAAACGATTATCACGGCTCCGGTCGTCCCGATTTTGGTTTCGGTCATCCCGGCTTTGATTTCGGTCGTCGCGCACGGGGCTTCTCTCATCCCGATTTTGAAACCGGTTGTCTCTGCCCCGATAATTGTTGTCGCGCTTTAGAAATCCGCCGTCGCGTGGTTGAAAGTTCCTTTGCCCCTGCCCGGAAGAATCCCCTTGTTTTCTTTCAAAATATTTGCCCCGGGTATATGGCTTGGGTGCTGTGTTGTCTGTTGGTCTTCGATTATCCATTTTCTTTTCCTACCTAAAATGAAGTTCGCTCAAATTAAAAATGAGCTGGCTGCTTACACAAAAAAATTTGACGATTAATCCAAAAAGTATGGGAAAGATTGTTTCAAGAGAAAAAAAATCCCTATTCAATAACTTGATATTGCGGCGAAAAAAAATTTCAGGGTTTACTCGTCAATGTAATATAACAATAATTTACAGATAATTTCAACTTTTAAAAGAAATTTTTATCCTATCCCGGCTAAACGAAACCGCGCGTCGGCTCGCGCCGTTTCGATTAATGTTGATGTTTCCTTGGTCAAACGCTTTGAAGTCAAGTAAAATTCGGCTTCCTGACGCGCCTTATCCAAAATTTCCAGATCGCGGATGATGTTCCCGATTTTGAAAGTTTGAATGCCGGATTGCCGCGTTCCGAGTATCTCGCCCTGCCCGCGAATCTCCAAATCCTTCTCGGCAATCCGAAAACCGTCCGTCGTTTCCTCCATAATTCCCAGACGCTCTCGCGCCACGGCAGTTTTTTTATCGCCGGTCAGCAAAACGCAAAACGACTGCTCCGCCCCGCGCCCGACGCGACCGCGCAATTGATGTAATTGGGAAAGCCCGAAACGCTCGGCGTGTTCGATAATCATCAAGGAAGCGTTCGGCA
>DATHTS010000872.1:0-4572 GCA_035462935.1 Pyrinomonadaceae bacterium | reverse complement strand
TGAAAGACCGGGAAAAATATATCACCCGCGTGAAGCCATTTATATTGAAGACATCTGGGGAACATATCTCGAACCGGATATGATGTTTGTTTCCAATGAACTGCGCGAGCGAATGGGCGAACGGCGAACTTCCGCCGATATTGTTTTCGAGTGTCTTTCCGAAAGCACAGGCGTTTACGACCGCACAACGAAAGCCGACACTTATCTGGCTTTGGGCGTCAAGGAACTCTGGCTGATTGACTCGGATAATGAAACCGTCGAAGTCAGAAATGCGGATTTTCGGGAAGGTATGCCGTGCTGGAAAAGCCGGCTTTATGCAAAAGGCGAATCCGCAGGATCGGAAGTTTTAAACGGTTGGCAAATTGCGACCCGCGAGCTTTTTGCCGCGGTTAAAAATTAATTTATTTTCTACGGCTTTCCAACTAAATCATATTGTAAACTCTTATCAATCCTTCAACCCGGTTGAAGTCCAAAACTTCGTTTGGACCGGTTGATTTTAACAGTACATCGTAATAGGTTTCGGTGATGGCGAGTTGCTCTTTCCATTTTCTTTCATCCGACGGGGTTTGTTTTATTTTTAGCTTATTCTTCAAACGGTCAATGGAAATTTGAAAAGCCTCGTGAGCGCGAACTTCATATCCCGAGTAAGCGGCGCGGACGGCTATCTGCGCGGAATGAGAATCCATTTTGCCCTGGATATGCGCGTCGGTAATTACGGTCAGACAGGCATTGCGGAAGCCTTCAGCGAGACCGTTGCGCTCGGCGCGCGAATCGGCTTTATTAAAATTGGCGGGCAAAATATCGGTTTCGCCAAACAGCGCGTCCAGAGCGAATCCGCGTTCGGGAAAAGAAATATATAGGAGTTCCTGCGGCGATTGCGTCCCGATAATAATTTGACGCGGGACGCAGTGCGCGGCTTGGGATTTATCTTTTTCGCTCCCGCTAAAACTCTGCGAAACGGCTTGATGCACGGAAACCATACTGCCGACAGGAATTATTTTCTTCGTCGCCATCAAATACAAATCCAGCAAAATCATAGAAATAACCCGCTGGCGGTGCATCTCGTGATTTTCCGCGCGCTCCTTGAGCTGAATGGGCATAAAATGCGGCGTCAAATAATTGCTGTAACCGATTTCCTTGAAGGGATTTTTTCTTTCGCCCATAGATTTTGTTTTGAAACTTTAGTCAACTGAAAGACCTTTTTTATCGAATTTTTTGCTTTAAATCAATGCGGGTAATACAAAACAAGCCGATTGCCAATTTTAATCCGGCAAGGGATAATTAAATACCGGATGAAACTGCCAAACGAATTACAAAACTATTATATCAAGCTAATTTTAATAGTTGTCGTTGTTTTGGCTTTGGCGATTTTGTTCGGTTTTTTATTTTATTTTGCGATTGACGTAATTTTATTGTTTTTTGCCGCCGTTTTGCTGGCAATTTGTTTTCACAGTTTGGGTTATTGGGTTTGCCGTTACACAAATCTACCCGAAAAGTTTTCGGTTACGCTCGTCGCTCTACTGATATTCGGTCTCCTCGGTTTGGGCATTTGGCTGCTTGCGCCAAGCATTAGCGACCAAATCGGCAGTCTTCGCACGGTTTTGCCGCAAACTTTTGATAGTTTGCGTTCGCAGTTAAATCAATATAATTGGGGAAGGCTTATTATTGAACAAATTCCGCCCTGGGAAGAAATTATAAACTCTTTTACCACGGGAAGCTTTCTCAGGCAAATCGGCGGATTTTTCTCCACAACAGTCGGCGCTGTTACAAAAATCCTGATTGTTTTTCTGCTGGCAGTTTATCTGGCGACAGAGCCGCAAACATACATCAGGGGCTTTGTAAAACTTTTTCCCATAAATAAACGAAAAAGAGCGCGCGAAGTAATCAGCGAAATTGGAATAACCTTGCGCTGGTGGCTGGTTGGAAGATTCGTTGATATGTTGTTCATCGGTGTTTTGACGACAATCGGCTTGTATTTTCTCGATATCGAACTTGCATTATCGCTCGGACTTTTAGCGGCTTTCGCGACTTTTATTCCGAATTTCGGACCGATAATTTCAGTTATTCCCGCGCTTCTGGTCGCCTTTGTTGACAGCCCGACTAAGGCTCTGTATGTTGCGATTTTGTATTTTTTTATCGAGACGATTGAAAGTTATATTGCAACGCCGCTGATTGACCGCGAAACAATTTCACTGCCGCCGGTTTTAACCATTTTCTTTCAACTCCTTCTGGGTTTCCTAATCGGCGCGCTCGGACTTATTTTAGCGACGCCGCTTTTGGCGGTCATAATCATTGTAATTCAAATGGTTTATATTGAAGATGTTTTAGGTGATTCGGTTGTAAAATTGAGCGAGGGAGAGGATGATGAGGGGAATTCGGATAATAGAGCGCAGATCATCGAACATGAAAAAACTTAAGGCTTAATTCAGCCTGTAATTGATTGAAACAAATGATAGAACGTTACACACTGCCCGAAATGGGCGCGATTTGGTCGCTTCAAAATAAATTTCAAAAATGGCTCGACGTGGAAATCGCCGTTTGCGAGGTTCACGCCGAGATGGGAACGATTCCCGAAGAAGCCGTTCGGGAAATCAAGGAAAAAGCCGCTTTTACGGTCGAACGCATTAACGAAATCGAAAAGACGACCGATCACGATGTTATCGCTTTTACGACGAATCTGGCAGAAAACATCGGTGAAGCGGCGCGTTTTGTGCATTACGGCTTGACTTCTTCGGATGTCGTGGACACGGCGAACGCTTTGCTTTTGAAGGAATCGTGCGAGATTTTGCTGGAAAAAATTGACGCGCTTTTGGAGGTTTTAATGCGTCGCGCCTTCGAGTTCAAAGACACGCCGCAAATCGGCAGAACGCACGGCATTCACGCCGAGCCGACCGCTTTCGGAATGACTTTCGCGCTCTGGTATTCCGAAATGCAGCGCAACAGGAAACGCCTAAAAAAAGCGAAAAAAATTGTTTCGGTTGGGAAAATCAGCGGCGCGGTCGGCGCGTTTGCGCATCTCGACCCGGAAGTTGAAGAGAGAGTCTGCGAAAAACTGGGTTTGAAAGCTGCTGATATTTCGACGCAGGTTATACAGCGCGACCGATACGCCGAATATCTCTGCACTCTGGCGATTATCGCGTCTTCTCTGGAAAAATTCGCGCTTCAAGTTCGCCATTGGCAGCGCACGGAAGTCCGCGAGGCGCAGGAAAAATTCAAAACCGGGCAGAAAGGCTCAAGCGCGATGCCGCACAAACGCAATCCCATTTTGTCGGAAAGAATCTGCGGAATGGCGCGCGCTGTCCGCGCAAATTCGATTGTCGGGCTGGAAAACGTCGCGCTCTGGCACGAACGCGATATTTCGCATTCTTCGGCTGAAAGAATCGTCCTGCCCGATTCTTCCGCCACGCTCGATTATATTTTGGCAAAGACGACTTCCCTTTTGGATAATCTGGTCGTTTATCCCGAAAATATGCTGAAAAACTTGAACGCCACACGCGGCTTGGTTTTCAGCGGTCAACTGCTCCTGGCTTTAACGCAAAAAGGCGTTTCGCGCGAAGACGCTTACGCAATGACGCAGCGAAATGCGATGAAGGTTTGGGACGAAGGCGGCGAGTATAAGGATTTGATTTTGAATGATGAAGAAATCCGCGAAAAATTGAGCGCGGAAGAAATCGAAAAGGTTTTCGACGTAAGACATTATTTGCGAAATGTAGATAAAGTTTTTGAGCGTGTTTTCAAAGAAAAAAAGAAAGGGCGAGATAAATTAGCCTCGCCCTTGGTCCTCGAACAAAAAACTTGATTAAGACCATTGATCAGCCAAGTTGCCGATAATCGGGAGTTTAAAAATCTCTCCCTGATAGGCTTTTATAGCGCAGAAAATTACGGCAATTAACAAAGCAAAACCGATAACCACATAAATAAGCGAGCCTAAAACAGTGATTATTGTGGAATTCGCCGCTGCTCCTACTCCAACGATCAAACCAGCGCCAAAATAAAGAATAATGGCAAGAGCGGTTAAAAGAATTGACTGAAAAGCATGGAAACGCGGCAGTTTATTAGTTTTATCCTGAACCAGAACAATGATGCTGTAAATCAAACCCAACGCGCAGACCAGATTACCGATATAGCAAATCAACGCGCCGACATTTGCATCTAACCCGAGAGCGGTTTTTCCGCCCGACATATTTTGCATAATTTTTTCTCCTTAATTACTGATTTTTTATAGAATGGAACTTCTGTTGTTCGTAAATTTAACATATTGACATTGCGAAAAACAAGAATTTGCGTAAAATCTAACTTTTTATTGGAGAATAAAAATGAAAGCAAAAGTTTATGTTACGTTAAAACCGAGCGTTCTTGACCCGCAGGGAAAGGCGATTCACCATTCGGTCGAGCTTCTCGGATTTGAAAATGTCGCCGACGTGCGGCAGGGCAAATATTTTGAAGTCGCTCTCAACTCGGAGCTTTCCGAGCAGAAAGCCAGAGAAATTGCCGAGCGAATTGCCAGAGACGTTCTGGCAAATCCGGTGATTGAGGATTATAAAGTAGAAATTGGGGAGTAGTTAGTTGTTT
>DATHTS010000871.1:0-5205 GCA_035462935.1 Pyrinomonadaceae bacterium | reverse complement strand
GGCGTTTGGGAAAACCGGAAGAACTTGCCGAATTTGCCGCTTTTATGGTCAGCGACCGGAATAGTTTTATGAACGGCGAAATTGTTATTGTTGACGGCGGCGCGGTTACTTAAAGAAGGGATGAAGGATAAGGGATGAGGGATGAAAAAGTGGAGCTTTGAGTTTGTTCTTTTCTTGGCAGGCTGTTGAAGTTGAAATTGAATTTCAATACTAAATTATTGAAAATAAACAATTTATTTGACATTGGTTTTCCTTTTTGTTAATGTTAAAAAAGTTATTTAATAACCGGGAAGGAAAATTATGGCAAACACGGAATTAATCGAAAATTTAAATCAGGCGCTGAGTTTGGAACTGTCGGGCATTATTCAATATTCGCAGCACAGTTATTTGGTAACGGGAACCGAAAGGGAAGTTTACAGAGATTTTTTCCGCGACCAGGCTGAAGAAGCCCAAAAGCATGCCCAGCTGGTCGGCGACAAAATTGTCGCTCTGGGCGGCATCCCGACGGTTGAACCGGCGATGATTCGGCAGTCAACGGATTTGAAGGAAATGCTCAGGCAGGATTTGGAGCTGGAGCGCGAAGCGGTTAAAGGTTATATGCGGGCTTGGGCTTCGTGCAGCGAGGAAGACTTGCCGACGAAATTTTGGCTTGAAGGCTTGATAGCCGATGAGCAGCTGCACGTTGAAGAATTGGAAAAATTGACTTCCGAGCGACAGTCGAAAGTAAATTCGGAAAGAATCGTTTTGCGCGAGGTCAGTTAGAAGAAATTGAAATCAAAAAATTAGCCTGAGTTTCCTCGGAAACTCAGGCTTTTCATTTTTGGCAATAGGAGGAGAGAAAACTATGAAAATTGCGGGAAAGGAATCACATTCGCCGCTTCCGAATTTTCTTCCGTTTCGGCTTTTTGCTGCTTGTTTAGACGATAACGCGCCGAAGCGATAACGCGGTGCAGATCATCGAGCATCTCGGCATCGAGCGATAGAGTTTTTTGACCGCACCAGCCTAAATCTTCCGTCCAAGTAGAAAGTTTTATAACTGCCTGATCGTTCTCCAGAGAAACTTCAACCTTTTTTTCGTCAGAGAAGATCGGTAAAAATTTTGTCGCCGTATTGGTTTGCATTTTCTTGTAGAGAAATTGAAAATCAATTTCAATAAGATTATATCTGAAAAAATCACTCAGTCAAGTTTCAGAACTAAAAATTTTGAAAAAGTGATTTTTCTTCCGACAAAATTTCTACTTTCCCGCTTTCCATTGCGCCAGCAAACCTTCCAAAGTCGCTGTGTTTGCGGGCGGAGTCGAGCTTTTGCCGAGCGTGATTGCCTTTTCAGCCGTGGCGATGGCTTCGTCTCTTCTGCCCATTTCAGCCAGAAGGCGAGCCTTTGTTGAGAGAGCGCCGAAGGTTTCTCTTATTCGTAATGAATCGTTGACCCAACTGAGGGCTTCTTCATAATTAGCGGTAAGTTTTTGACTCAAAATGAAATTCGCCATCTGAACCGGCTCGCTCATCATACGGCGGCGGGCATCAGTTAAAAGTCGGTTTGAAACATCGCCGACATCAACCGTAAACGGCACGCCCACTTTATCCCAGACGATTTTAACCTGCGCGGTAGTCGGCGTTAGGTTCTCGATTTCAAACGACATCGTTTCGTGAAAACCGACTTCGACGGGTTTTGCGGTTACGCGCAGAGCGTCGTCCTTCTGGTCATAACTATAACTTCCCCACTGATCCCATTTTTTATTAAAAATAATCGTCCATTCATTTTGATTCGGAATCGTATGCAGGCTGTATTTTCCCGCGGGAAGCGTTTGCCCGTTGATTTTTACGTCTTTGGAAACTTCAAAAACGGTCGCCTCATTCGCGCCCGTGCGCCAGACTTGCCCGTTCGGAACAAGGCACGGATAAGTTACGCCGCCTTTAGGTATAACGTCGGCTGTCTGGCAGCCCCAAAGCTGGCGACCCTTTACATTCGGGCGGTGATAAACAATCGTCAGATTCGTGTCGCCGATTGTCTGCGAAAGGCTGGAACGCTGACTTTCGCGCGGCAGCGTCGTTTGGGCGAAAATATTTAGCGTGCAGAGACCGAGCAGAACGGAAAACAATACAAGTTTAATTTTCATTTTTTTTACTCCTTGCGTTTTGATAATTTAGCTGTGAACAACTTTATAATAAACGACAACCGCCGATTTAATCAAAATTCCCGGCAAACCTGTCTTTGCCCTTTTCGTTAAATTTTTCTAACATAATCTTTTATGGCTGATATTGAAGATTTCTCCGAAACCATCGCTGACGCCGAAGGGATTGACGCGCTGATGCAGATTCCGTCGGAACTGCCTGTCTTACCTCTGCGCGACATCGTAATTTACCCGTTTATGATCGTTCCGCTTTTTGTCTCGCGTGATAAATCCATCCGCGCGGTTGACGAAGCTCTGAGCCAGAATCGAATGATTCTGCTCGTTTCACAAAATGACGTGGACAAGGAAGACCCGACACAGGAAGATTTGTATAAAATGGGTACGGTTGCCGTCATAATGCGAATGCTGAAACTTCCCGACGGTCGGATTCGCATACTTATCCAAGGGCTTTCACGCGCGCAGGTTGATTCCGTATCCACCGGAGGAAATTTTATCAAAGCCAGTCTGACGCCGGTTTCAGAACCGATTATTCAGCCCGAATCGTTGGAAGTTGAGGCGCTCGTCCGCAATGTGCGCGGCTCGATGGAAACGGCATCGAATTTAGGCAAGAACATTTCGCCCGAAGTTCTGGCGATAATCGCTAATCTGGACGACGCGGGGCGTTTGGCGGATTTGTCTGCTTCAAATCTCGAATTAAAGGTCGAAGACGCTCAGAGCGTTCTGGATATTTACGATCCGATTAAACGTTTGCGGCGCGTCAACGAGCTTTTAAATAAAGAAATCGAAGTTTTGACCGTTCAGCAGGAAATCAACACGCAGGCGCGAGCCGATATTGACCGCTCGCAACGCGAATATTTTCTGCGCCAACAGTTAAAGGCGATACAAGGCGAACTTGGCGAAGGTAACGAGCTTTTTGAGGAAATCGAGCAATATCGCGGAAAAATTTTGAAGGCAAAAATGCCCGCTGATGTCGAGGAAGAAGCTTTGCGCCAGCTTAAAAAACTCGAACGCCTGCATCCTGATACCGCAGAAACCGCGACTTTAAGAAACTGGCTCGATATTATGACTGAGCTTCCCTGGTCGAAATCTTCAAAAGATAATCTCAATCTCAAAAAAGCCGAAAAAATTCTGGACGAAGATCATTACGGTTTAGAAAGAGTAAAAGAGAGAATTGTCGAAAGTTTAGCGGTTAGGAAACTTCGCCAAAAACCGAAAGGCTCGATTCTTTGCCTGGTCGGACCGCCGGGAGTCGGTAAAACTTCGCTCGGGCGTTCAGTCGCTCGCGCTTTGAATCGCAAATTTATGCGTTTAAGTTTAGGCGGCGTTCACGACGAAGCCGAAATTCGCGGTCATCGGCGAACTTACGTCGGCGCGATGCCGGGCAGAATTATTCAGGCGATTCAGCAGGCGGGGACGAATAATCCGCTGATTATGCTCGATGAGATTGATAAAGTCGGAGCGGATTTTCGCGGCGATCCGTCGTCGGCGCTTCTGGAAGTTTTAGACCCGGAACAAAATTCCTCGTTCCGCGATAATTATCTCGGCGTAACTTTCGATTTGTCGAACGTTATGTTTATGACGACGGCAAATATTCTCGACACGATTCAGCCTGCCCTGCGCGATAGAATGGAAACAATCCGGCTTTCGGGTTACACGGAAGAAGAAAAGCTGGAAATTGCCAAGCGCCATTTGATTCCGAAACAAGTCGAGGAAAACGGCTTGGAAAAAGCGGATGTGAAATTTGACCGGAAAGCATTGGCGACGGTCATCGGGCAATACACGCAGGAAGCCGGTCTCCGACAGCTTGAAAGGGAAATCGGCAAAATCTGCCGCAAGGTCGCCCGCAAAAAAGCTGAGCTAGAAGGAGATTTCAAACCGTTTAAAGTAACCGCGCAAACCGTTAAGGATTTTCTGCGCGCTCCGAAAATTTTCCCCGAAGAAGCTTTAAAATACGATCAGATCGGGATTGCCACTGGCTTAGCCTGGACAGCCGTCGGCGGCGATATTTTGTTTATCGAAGCCATTAAAACGAAGGGCAAAGGCAAATTGCAGCTGACCGGACAGCTTGGCGAAGTAATGCAGGAATCGGCGCAGGCGGCATTCTCGTATGCAAAGGCGAGAGCAGGCGAAATTGGCATAAACGACGAAGATTTTGAAAATTATGACATTCACGTTCACATTCCCGAAGGCGCGATTCCGAAGGACGGTCCGAGCGCGGGGATTACGATGGCGACGGCTCTGGTTTCCGTTCTCTCGCAGCGAGCGGTGAAAAAAGATGTCGCAATGACGGGCGAGATAACTTTAAGAGGCAACGTCTTGCCCGTCGGCGGAGTCAAAGAAAAACTTCTGGCGGCACGACGAGCGCATATTAAAACAGTGATTTTACCCGCACCGAACCGACGCGATTTGGAAGACCTGGCTCAGGAAGTTTTGGACGATTTGAACTTTATATTCGTAGAGCATGTGCGAGAGGTTTTCCGCGAAGCGCTCGTGGAAAAGGACGCGCCGGTTGAAAAAACGAAAAGGAAAGCGGCGCAGCGGAGCGCGTAAGGAAATTGACATATACGCTTGATTCGACGGGAACAACGCGGAAAATCCAATGTTTACCGACGTTCTAAACATTGACATCGAATAATTCGTATGTTACTTTGAAGAAGTTTTTTGTCATCCGTAAAGGCAAATAAAAGCAACTTTTTTGAGTTGCCGGCGTTTAATATTAAGCGCAATTCATTTAGGTCGTTTCACTGATTCGCCCTAACCCTAAAAAAAATTATAAGGAGTATAGACGAACTGATGAAAATTCGCCTTTTTAAGGTTTTTAGTTTTACAGCAATTTTAATATTCGCATTCAATTCTTTTATTCAAGCCCAAATTACCAGCACAACTTCCAGCGGAAGAAACGACGCAAAGCCGGAAATGGCTGAGCAAGCTGAGGAAAAAGTCAGAATGCTTACGAATAAAGTAGGCGCGTCTTTTAAGGAAGGTTTATTAAGTTTGAAAGAAGGTCGCCGCGAAGTCGCGCGCGAGAAATTTGATAAATCGGTCGAAGAATTTCTTGTTTCGACTCTGA
>DATHTS010000870.1:0-7243 GCA_035462935.1 Pyrinomonadaceae bacterium | reverse complement strand
CGCCCGGAAAGCCTTTTCGGACAAACCGCTCGTCAACATTCCACAGATAATTGTGCGCCATCGTGATGATTGCCTTATCTTTGAACAGCTTTTCGTGTTCCGGCGCGGCTTTCCCGTTATGAACGATTATCAAATCGGCTTCCGCCAGTAATGACTCGGCTTTTTCAGATTTTTCCCGCCACTCGATATCGCCCGCGAACTTCACGCCGTTGCCGTAGCTGTTCGTCGCCCAGACGCACCGCGCCGAATGTTCGGTGCGAGCCGTTATGCAGCGGGCGAGAATCGCCGGAACTCCGGCAACCGGCGTGGTCGCATACGAAACGATTCTCAGCGGTTCCGCTTTTTCAGCCGTTTCCGGCACATCTTGCGATAAATTCTCGAACTCGTCGAAAGAGATTTTCGGAAAAGCGGTCAAACGGCTGATTCCGCTTAAATTAAAAATCTCGATTCCCAAAGATTGAGCGGCTTCCGCCAAGCGCCGGTATTGCTCGTTTATCGCTTCAAACTGCGGCGCGAGCGGATGTCTTCCGGTTTCGGCGAAAAAATGATGGTCGGTAAAATCCACGCCGATTAGCCCGATACGCCGCGCGCCCATCAGGATTGCCAAACAAAGCGCGATATAAGGCGAATTGTTCGTGTAATTGAGGACATTCGGATTGGAAAAATCCGTTCCGCCGAATTGTCCGAGTTTGAACCGAACAATGTTCGGATGATTTATTTTCAAATCCAACTGCGTGAAAAGATATTCGGCTTGCGAGGTTTCGACATACTTAAAGCGGTCGCCGGAAAATTGATTTTGCGGATTAACGACGACCAGATAATTCGGCTGAAATTTCCGCCCGACATCATTGACGCCAATGGTGATAAAGCGTTCGGGATGCTGTAAATCATTGAGCGATTCGCCGCAACCGCAGACGATGATTGTTGAATTTTGATGAATGCTTTTGAAGGAAGTTAACAATTTCATAAAATTAAATTTTTCAAATAAAGTTATTCTTCATTCAATTGAGTAAGCAGTGCGAGATGTTCTAAAAATTTAACTTTTGTTAAATTTTCAACTTCATCAGAACCGCCGAGTGCTAAGGCTAATTTATATGTGTAACATTCGTCAGACGCTAAATCTCCAAGTTTTTGTCTGGCGATTTCAAATTGCTTTTCAACTAAGAATTTTTCCCTGAAATCTTCATCATAAATTTTTACGTTAAAGAAAAATTCGGTTGAAATCGCAATGTGATTGAGATTACCGTAATGAACATCCAGCCGATAAATTTCATCACCGACCAGCAGAAAAATATTGGCGAAAGAATCTCTGGCAAAAGCGACAAATCCGTTCGGCAACAGATCGTTTGGCGGTAAAATCGGCGTGACCTCATTAGGATCAATTATCCAAAACTTCCCGTTCCCGTAGCCGCATAAACCGTCTTTTTGCCACAAATTGATAAAATCCGCAGAAACCTTCCCAGACAAATTCGATAGGTTTACTTCCGGCATTTGAACACACGCCGATTTTTCACCCAGTGCATCTTTTAATCTTTCCGAATAGTTCATTATTTTCCCCGCTCTGCTTTTACTTTACTTTTACCGGCGGCAAAAGTCCGACGTTCATCTCGACATTGGACAATTCTTCGTCCTTGATCTTGTATTTTGTTTTCTGAGCGTCAATCCCGTCGTGAATAGATTTCAATCTTCGCTGAGACCATTGTTTGCCGATTGAAAAATCTTCGCGTCCGGAACCCAAGTCCTTCACATCGGTCGCTTCGCCTCCCGCAACCTGATCGAGTCGGTGTAAAGCTGATTTTCCATACAATCTGTTGATAATTAATTTTTTATCCACGTTATCAACCAGACTCGGATAAGCAAATGGGTTCGGACCTTGTTTTCCGGTTTTTGAAATCAGTTTTTTAAAAAAACTTTGCGCCAAAGGTCGGGCTTCGGCTTCAGTTTTTCCTTTTGCCTTGTAAGCCGCAATTCTTTCCGACACTACTTCTGCTTCAAATTTATTTGTTTCTCTTTCCCAAACAAGTTCCGCTGCCTTATCGCCTGCCGGGTCTCTGCCAGGATTTCTTTTCTTTCCCTTATTCGCCGCTTTGAGTGATTCAAACTTAGCCCGGTTAGCCAGCCACTTGGCAACATCCATCGAATTCATTACTTCCTGCTGTTCGGTTAATTGATCCATAAAGTCCTTTTCATTGAGCGAACTTTTTAGTTTGAATGGCGGTGCAACTTGGATTTTATCCAGGCGTTTTCGATTTGTTACGGGATTGGTTTCCAATTCGGGATTGATTACCAGTTTCACGCGGTAACGACCGACATCGGCAGTAGCATCCATTGTCACGACGTTGATGCTCGTCAATTTATATTTGCTGACCAGAGGTTTTAATTTCTTATTCGCTTTCTTTTCCGACGGATTATCGTTGGAAAGAATTTGATCGGCTTCGCGTTTTGCCGCTTTTAAATCGCGCAATTTTTCCTCTTCGGTTCGTTTATCGTCTTTCTTTCCTTTGTCCTTATCTTTGCCGGTTAATTTGCCGAACAGTTTCTTGACCGTCTGGACGATCTTGCCGATGGCTTTGTCAATCGCTTTGTCAACTTTGCCCTGAACTTTCGTGATGAATTCCTTGACCTTTTTGCTGAGTCCGCCCAAGCCGATGAGACGGGCGAGAAAGCCGATCAGAAGCGGAATCATACTGGCGAGCGATTGTTCGATCCAGTTTGCCGCCGCGCCGATTGCGCCTTTGGCGATTGCCGAAACCGAATTGATAACGGCTTCGACAAACGCCATTATTTTCGAGGCGTTTTCGATGACGAACATTACCGTGTTGTAAATTGCCATCAACGCTTGAATAAATGCGCCCGCCGGATTGAAGAAGGAAAGCAGTTTGATCGTCGCCTGTTTGATGATCGTCGTGATCAGCCAATCCTGAATCGCGTCTATAATCATCACCTTCAAATCGCCGACATCCGCTTTGACCTGCTCCCAGAGTTTCGCCGGACCGCCCGTAATTAACGCGCTGACGTATTCGACCAATTTTTCGATTACGGCAACGGCGGTCGGACCGAGCATCTTGACCGCTTTGGCGCGCAGACGCGGAATCGTCAGACCGAGAACGCTCATCACCATTTTGAATAAAGAAACGAGCGACAGATCGGTCGGAATTTCGATTCCGGCATCAGCCAGCGAACCGAACAGCCATTTCATAAATCCGGCTTTCAAGTGAGTCCAGATATTTCCGACAAACTGATTGACACCTTGTTTGATCGCGCCGATCAGATTTCCTAAGAAACCTATCGGATCATCGAGAATGAGTTCGATGGCATCGGCGGCTTTGGCGAGCAGAGCCATCAATTTGTCTTTGAACTCCATGATGATCTTGATGACTTCGCCGATAGCGTCCGCCAGTTTCTTAAACGCGCCTTTATTTTCTTCTTCGATCTTCTTGGCGAGTTCATTTGCCTGATCGTGCGCTTCCTTGTATTTCTGCGCGAGCTTCTGCGCCAGATCGTTTTTCTTCGCCTCGATGCCTTCGCGCATTTCGTCAAAGCGCGATTTCATCGCTTTTTCGGCTTCCTTTCCGACCGCTTGCAAATCTTTCGGAAGAGTTTTTACATACGCCTTGATCTTTGCCTCGCCGCTCGCAATATCGGATTTGGCTTTGTTGAGCCGTTTGTCAACGAGTCCGGCGACGCGGACAGCCAGATCGTCCATTGATTTGGTAAATTTAACTAAATTTTCCTGGATGATTTGTTTAACGCGCGGCGGCGTGTCCTTAAATTTATCGGCGATCCAATCCAATTTTCCGCCGACTCCGCTGTAACGCTCTTCGTAAAACTTATCAATATCGCGGTTTGTATTTCGCTTAAAGGCGGCGATGGCGTTTGACGAGCCGGAATCGAAGATCGCCATCACGTCGCGTTCGAGGGAGTTGAGATTTGCGTCAACGTCCTTTTTCGTGTCGTTGTAAATCTTTTCGATGTGGTCGGTAACGGCTTTGCGGCGTTGTTCGTCCTTTTGTTTCTGTGCTTCCTGCCGGGATTTGACCGCCGATTTCGATTTGTTTTTGACTGAAACGACCGACGCCATTCCGCTTCGACCGATGACAGTCGCCTGCGTCGCGGCTTTTCCTAAGGTCTGTTTTTCGCCCGCCCGGAATTTTCCCGGCGAAGCGTCAGCCGTTCGCTCGACATTTCCCTTTTCGGATTTGACCTTATCGAACGCCGGATGTTTATTCTGACCGCGTTTTCCGTCGAGCCGGTTTTCCTTGATTGCCGTCTGCGCGTCGGCTTTGGTTTGTTTTTGCGAGATGTCAGCGTCGGGCATCGGCGCGGGCATTGCCGAACCGCCGTTGAGCGCGGGACGCGGCACGTTCGGGTCGGGCGGAACGGGCGAGACAGCCTTTGCCGGAACGCCGCCTTCGCTCGGCGGCGCGTTGGTCGCCGCCTGCAAATCGCCGGAAGCCGCGTCTTTCTGTTCCTTGACGTTGCCTTTGACCGCGCCTTTCATTTCGGCTTCCGCGCCGCCCCCCATAAAATCGTCTGCATCTTCAATCGTCGCGGGCATTACTTTTTCGATTTCTGCGCGGAGCACTGTCAGAAAATTGTCGGCGGGCGGGGTTTCCGCTTTGGCTTCCTTCATCGAATCAACCTTGTTCGCTTTTGCTCCGGCGGCTTTTTCGTTCGGCGGACCTTTAGCGGCTTTGGCGGCTTCGTCGGATTTTTGTTTGGCGGAAGGATGTTGCTTTAGATTCTTGGCGGTTTGTTCGGCTTTGTTTTTGACATTTTTAAAACGCGGATCAGCCTGCGGATTCGCCGGTTTCGGTTTGAATTGTTTTGTGCGGACGATTGCTCGCATTATAATTTATCCGCAGGTAATTTTTTATTTATTGATAAGAACTCTCACAAAAATAGATTTGACTAAAAGATTGCTTTGCGTTTTGAGTCCTGCCCTGAAGCGGCAATTGCTTAGCGAAAATCCTGCTGAAGCAGGGACTCAATACGCTCGAACTTATTTTCGTGTCAGTCCTTAACTCATAAATTTTCCAAAACATCTAAATAAACCCAGGTTCACCCGTGGACAATTTTTTTTACCACCTGTCTTCATTGACATTAAATTTCGTGTTTTCCCTTAAAGGACAAACCGCGCTCATTTTGCGGTATTCGCGGCGCACGGCTGATTCGATATGCGCCGTATTTAAAATTGATTTTTCCGACAAGGCGAGCGCTGCGGCGTGCAGAGCGATGTTGCGGATTTGCCCGCCCGTCAATTTGCATCTTTGAATAATTTCTTCAAAACGGGTTTGAGAAATGTCGTTTCCTTCCGGCAGATGCAGATTCCAAATCCGCCGGCGTTCTCCCGCATCGGGCGCGGCAAATTCGACGACCGTATCCATCCGGCGCTGAAAAGCCGAATCTATTCGGTCGCCCGCGTTGGTCGTAACGATCAGAATTCCCTCGAAAGATTCGAGCCTTTGAAGCAGATAATTCGTTTCCAGATTGGCATAACGGTCGTTTGCGCTTCCGACACTTGTGCGCTGCGTCAGCAATGCGTCGCCTTCGTCGAGCAGCAGAATCACGTCGAGTTCTTCGACAAACGCGAAAACGCGGGCGAGATTTTTCTCCGTTTCGCCGATGTATTTATTGACCACGGTCGAAAGGTCGAGCCGGTATAAATCTTTTTGCAAAACGGCGGCGAGCAATCGGGCGGCATACGTTTTACCCGTTCCGCTTGCGCCGTTAAAAAGAGCGCGAACGCCCGCCTGAAGCTGCCCGCGCAAGCCTATTCCGACCGCCTCGCGCAAATTTTCACGAATCCGGCAGCGTTCTTCAAGCTCGCGCAGATCGCTCATCGTTTCCTGTCTGACCGCCAAAAAATTCCAGTCGGCGTCGAGCGGTTCGAGATAAATTGCCAGCGTATCGAGCGCCTGCCGGTTCAATGCCCGCGTTGCCTGCTGAATGTCGCCGAGCGTAACTTTCTTTCGATTTGCCAGAACGGCGTAAGACCCGGCAAGTTGGGCGGCGCGGCGAATATTTCCGCCGGAAAGCCGGAAACGCTCGCTGATTTCGTCAATTTCATCCGTTTCCGTCAGGCAATCGCGCCAATGCCGCCGACGGTCGCTTTCTTCGGGCAGGTTAATTGTAAGAGTAACCGCCTTCTCCGCCGCCGCGCCGCTGACTCCGCCCTGCTTACCTAGAGTGATTCCAAACGCTTTAACCGGCGACGAAATTTCGGGAAACTCGACGCTTTCGCTCGGCGCGACATCGAGGCGAAAAACCGGCATCGCTTTGAGCAGGACGGCGAGCGTGCCGGTAATTTTCCAGCGTTCGTCATCTTTAATTTCCGTATTTTTTACTTCCAGCAAGCCAAAGCCGAGCGTATGAGCCAGCGCTCCGAGAATTGTTTTCCGGCTGTTGTGATGCGCTCCGCGAACGATAACCGCCTGAATATCGCCGCGCTCGATAAGTTTCGGCAAAAGCGCGATCTGCTGACGCAAAACATCGGGAAGAATCAGCTTTTCAAGCGAAAGAAGCTGCGCCGGAGCGGTATATTTTACCCAATCGCTCGATCCGAACTGCGTTTCGCCGCGCAAAACGTCCCAGAGCAAGGTCGAAACCTGTAACGTCCACTCCGAACGCGGGTTTTCCGCGCCGCCGTATTGAATCAAGCCTAAATCATAAAGCCGGCGAACTGCCGAATGAGCCGAAACTTCCGTGTTTCCCTCGCGCAGCCAGCCGTTTAACATCCCGAAAGTCAAGCGTTTGTCGTCAGAAAACTCGTTTAACGTCTCAAAAACGGGACCGAACCGCGAATCTTCTTCGACCAAACCGATTGTCATTAATAAAGTCAACGAAGAATGAGAAAACCCGAACTTTTCGCGCAGTTCGCGCAGCGGCAAATGCGCCTTGCATTTTTTCTCCCAGCCGAGCAAAGCCTTCGCCCACCATTTGTCGGCTTTTCCATCCGGCAAATCGTCCGGCTCGCGCCCGGCAAGACGCTCATCGTAACTTTGCAAAAAGGGAAATTCGGCGAACGCCGCTTCCCGCGTGCCGAAAAACCGCACGGCTCGCCTCGTCAGATAAGCCGCCGCCGCCAGAAAGAACAAATCGAAATGTCCCGCCGCCGTTGCCGCAACATCTTCAAACGGCTCGCTTTCGGAAGAGATTAAATTAAAATCATTTATCGCCGGAATGTATTTTTCCGCGTTTCTGTTTTGCTTTTTAAGAGTCAACATTTTCTTATTTAACTGCC
>DATHTS010000869.1:0-2428 GCA_035462935.1 Pyrinomonadaceae bacterium | reverse complement strand
AATTGAACGACAAAAATTTGGCGAAGGAATTAAGAGATTATTTAAATACAAATAAAGATAATAAAGCTGCGATTTCAAAAGACACGGAAAATAAATTAACAAAAGTCGGCTTTGAAGGCGACTCTTTGGTTTATCTGCTTCAACTCGAACACCGTTAGAGCGAATTAATCTTCCAGTTTTTCCTTTACAACCTCAGCCTTTGCGTCCTCGTGCTTGATGCCGACGCGCAAACGGCGATAAATGCTCATAAATTGATTTGCCAGCCATGGAATCACAAAAAATGCCAGAATATAGCCGCGCCAATCATCAAACAAAAGCTGAAAGCCGGTTAAAAGCAGGAAGAAAAGCGTTACCCAATGGCTGAAGCAGTATTCGCAGGTGAAAACATAAAAAAATTTGCGTTTTAGAATTGTTTCGCAATTCTCGCTTTTTTCCGCACAAAGGTCGCGCCATTCGCGAAAAATTTCCTCCTGTGTTACCGTCCAGGCGACGCTGGCGACGACCATCGAGAGGATTATCAGCCAATAGATTTGAGTTGCGATTTCCATTTTATAAAATTATTCAAACAAATCATCAACCGCCATTTTCCATTCCGGCAAGGCAGGTTCGGCATCGGCAATTTCGCCGCGGCGAAAAATACGAGGTTCATCAGGATTGTCGCGGTGGTAAGATTTGATAACGTCTTCGCTTAATAAATCAACGTCCCAGACGATTTTAGTTCCGGCGGCAAAATAATCGGCGCGTTTTTCCGAAATCATCCGCTCGGCTTTCGCGCCATAATCATTTTCGCTTCTAACTTCGACGGCAAAAATCGGCGCGCCTTGAAGAAACTTCATTCCAGACCTTTTGCCGATATAAAATGAGGCGTCGGGGCTGAATGATTTTCGGTGCGGAAGATTAACTAAAAAACCGGTATTATCGCTGTATGCTCTGCCTAAATTACTTTCCCGTTGGTATAATTTCAGGCTTACTAAAATATTAGCTGCCGCCGTTGCGGGTTCATCGCCGGTTGACATAAATTCAAATATCTCTCCATTAACAATTTCCGCTTTGCCCTCGGTTTGATAAAGTTTCTTTATCAGTTCTTCAGTTTTTGCAGTTGGTTCTTCTAAAGTTAATACTTCCATAAAAAAACTCCTTTAAAAACAAATTTGCGATTTGCAAACTGCTAAATCAATCTTAGCAATCGCAAATCGCAAATCAAAAATCGAAAATTGAAACTTACTGTTTGCCTTCCAAAAACGCCTTCAGTCGTTTTGAACGTGCCGGATGCCGCAGTTTTCTTAATGCCTTCGCCTCGATTTGGCGAATGCGCTCGCGGGTAACGGCAAAATGCTGCCCGACTTCTTCCAGAGTGTGTTCCGAGCCGGTGTTGCCAAGCCCGAAACGCATTTTGATAACTTTTTCCTCGCGCGGCGTGAGCGTCTGCAAAACTTCATCCGTGATGGTGCGAAGATTTGAAAACGTTACCGATTCCGCCGGATTCAGCACCGACCGGTCTTCGATAAAATCGCCGAGATGCGAATCTTCCTCTTCGCCAATCGGCGTTTCCAGAGAAATAGGCTCCTGCGCGATTTTCAGAACTTTTCGCACTTTGGAAACGGGGATGTCCATTCGCTTAGCGATTTCCTCGCTTGTCGGCTCGCGTCCCAATTCCTGAACTAACAAGCGCGATGTGCGAATCAGCTTATTGATCGTCTCGATCATATGCACGGGAATGCGAATCGTTCTCGCCTGGTCGGCAATCGCCCTCGTTATCGCCTGACGAATCCACCAAGTAGCGTAAGTAGAGAACTTATAACCGCGCCGCCATTCAAATTTGTCTACCGCTTTCATCAAGCCGATGTTGCCTTCCTGAATTAAATCGAGAAACTGCAAACCGCGATTGGTATATTTTTTGGCGATTGAGACGACAAGCCTGAGATTAGCTTCGACCAATTCGCGCTTGGCTTGTCCGGCTTCCTGCTCGCCGGTCAGAATCGTTTGCAGCGAGCGTTTAACTTCAATCGGCGGAATAAAATATTTTTCCTCGATTTCAGCTAATTTTTCACGCGCCGCCGCAATTTTCTGCTTCCATTCTTTTTTATCTTCGGGAGAAATCTTACTTTCTAGTTTTTCTTCACCCTTTTTGACGGTGGTTTCGGTTTTCCGAATCTCGTCATTTATTTTCCGAATCGCTTTAATAAGCCGCTGGTGAGCGCGTTCGGTCAAATCGAGCCGCCTGATTTCCTGTGAAACTTCGAGCCGCAGACGCGCCACCCTCCGCTGTAAACTCACAAGTTTTTTAGTCTTTTTGCCCTTCGATTTTTTCTGCTCTTCACGAAAATCCGCTAGAGCTTTTAACGCTTTATCGTAATTGCGGCGAATTTCCTCAATGCCGTCCATCGTCCAGCGCAGATATTCGTCGGCTTTATCTTCTTCGCCGGAA
>DATHTS010000868.1:0-2220 GCA_035462935.1 Pyrinomonadaceae bacterium | reverse complement strand
CAAAACGGCGATGATGATTTCGTCGAAAAGGTCAACGCTTCGCTCGATGATGTCGAGATGCCCCATCGTCAAAGGGTCGAATGAACCGGGAAAGATTGCGCGTCGCATAGTTTTGTAGATTGTAAATTGTTATCGGTCAATTGTGAAATCGCCCGTTTTCAAGGCTCTGCGCCGAGATCAATTTCCCGACCTGATTTTGTGGATTCAAACCACTCGATTTCGTGAATTTCAGGCTCGCTTTTGAGAATTTGATTTATAGTTTTCGTGAGATTGGAGATGTCAATTTCCTCGCTGAATAATCTTTGAAAAATGCCGCGAATCGGCTCGAAATAGATTTGCCATTCGTCGCCGTTAAAGCCGACGGAAATCAAACAGTTTTCCGTTTCAAACTGCCAGCCCCAATCTTCCTGCCATGGCTCGACGGCGTCTATCCCGCGTTCTCTCAATTTTTCGCATAAAAAAGCCGCCAGATCGTCGCCGAAGCAAATGTCGTTGATAAAATATTCTTTCGCTTCGGTTGTGTTAAACTTCGCGCTCTTAAATCTGACGGCGTTTCTCATCAAAAACTAAAATCTGGTTTCGAGAAGCTTCTTCGCTTTTTCGGAAGCTTCTTTATGTTCGACAACATAATCGGGATGCGGCTGCGTTTTTAGAATGATTTCAAGTTGTTTTTTCGCGTCGGGGCGGCGGTTTGTCGCAATATACGCTTCGGCTAAATGAAGACGGAGGTATGGATTATCTTTTTCTATTTCCAGTCCCTTTTCGAGATACTCAATCGCTTTTTTAGGATTTCCGCGAAACAATCCGGTTACAAGCTCGATTTGTCCGAGCGCGACGTAGGCGCTCGCGCCTTGATAATCCGGCTGGATTTCGATGACCTTATGCATCGCTTCGCGGATGTCGTCAACCGATTTGAAGCCGACCGTTACCGGACTTTTTCTCGACTGCTCGCCCAGATTCGCGCCATACCAGAAATAACCGTCGGGTTTATCGGGCGCGATGCGCGAGGCGATTCTGCCCGCGTGCTCGCCTTCTTCCAGAGCCTTCTCGCTTTCTTCCTCATCGTCGGATTGCCTGCCCAGAAAATAGCTGTATTTGGCGAATTTCCATTCAACCTCGTAGCTGCGGTTGCCGGGGTTTCGCGCTTCAGCGAGCAGCCGGACGGCTTCGCGCAGTTTTGAAATATCTTCGCGCTGGCGAAAAAGCGCGTCCGCCTGCGCGATGATTTCGGTCGGCGGAGCGGCGTCTTGTTCGGTTTCGTTTTCCCCGGTTTCGGCTGTCCAAGCGCAGGAAGCAAGAAAAAAAGAAATAAAAACAATTGTAATTAAACTGTAAAACTTATACTTCTGCATACCCGCAAATTACCTAAATGTTAAAAATTTGTTATATTCTATCTCTTTATCAACGAAGAAAGTTAAACAAAAATAGCACAAAACGGCAGAAGATGAAAAAAAACGGACAAGCGGCGGCGTTTTACGATTTGGAAGGAACCTTGATGAGCACGAATCTTGTGCATACGCTCGGATTTTACGCGCGGCGGCAGCAGGGGCTTTGGAAAACAATCAAAAAAAGCACGGAAACGCTCGTCAAGCTGCCGCTTTTCGGCGCGACGGATTTGTATTCGCGCAATGTTTTCAACGAATTTTTCTTTCAAAGCTACAAAGGCGAATCCGAAGACCGCCTGCGCTATTTTTCGGAAGAGCTTTTTGAAGACGTTCTCAAACCCGCCGTTTTTCCCGGCACAAAAGATTTAATCGCGCAGTCGAAAAAAATCGGTCAGCGGCAGATCGTCATCACCGGCGCGCTGGATTTTACGATTGACCGCTTGATGGATTATCTAGGTATTGACGAATTTATGGCAAACCGGCTGGAATTTGTGAACGGCTACGCGACCGGACGCCTTTTGCCGCCGGTAATGGCTTCGGCAACGAAGGCGAAATGGATACGCGAATACGCCGAAAAGAACAATATAAATCTCTCGGAATCTTACGCTTATTCCGATTCGATTTCCGATCTGCCGATGCTCTCGATTGTCGGGCATCCGGTCGCCGTAAATCCCGATTTTCGCTTGAAACAAACCGCGTTGCAGCACGATTGGGCGATTTTGAATTTGAAATAGATCATTAAAGTTTTGAGTCCCGCCTTTAGGCGGCTTCGGTTAAACGAAAAGCCTGCTAAAGCAGGGACTCAAAACGCTTGCTAATTAAATTGAGTAGTAAG
>DATHTS010000867.1:0-4346 GCA_035462935.1 Pyrinomonadaceae bacterium | reverse complement strand
TCGGGCGGCGTTCAGGAAGAAGCACCGAGTCTTGGAAAACCGGTTTTGGTTTTGCGGGAAAATACCGAGAGAATGGAGGCTATTAAAACAGGCACAGCAAAATTAATCGGCGGAGACGAAAAAAACTTGGCTAAAATGCTCGAAGAAAATTATAATGATGAAGCCTGGATAAATTCTCTTCATTCAATCAAAAATCCGTTCGGTGATGGAAAAAGCGCGAAAAGAATTGTCAGGATTTTAGCTGAAAAATTTAACGCACGGACGCAAGAGCGGGAACAGGCGAAGAAAGGAATAAGCAGCTAAAATTTTATCAAATGATTCATCGGACTTTTTCCTTTATGGTCTTTGAAAAATAAATACCGTAAAAAAATAAAAAGATTTTTCTTGACTGGAGCGCAGGCGGCTCGCCTGCAAACGTTGCGTGAGCAACGTAAGAAAGTTTAATCAAAGTAGCGATTTGATTAAACTCCGATTTTCGCGCTCACGCGCTCATTGCAGGCGAGCCGCCTGCGCTCCCGGCGAAAACGATTTTCTTTTTTTATTACGGCGTTTATTTCTCAAAGAACATTAAGTAAAAAACTGAACAAACCGAAAATGAAAAATAATCCGCAAAACAAAAAGCATTTATTGACCGTCCTGGTTGAGGATTATTTTCACGTCGGCGCGTTTGAAAATCTTATACAGCAGCGCAATTGGTCTCATTTCGAACCGCGTTATGAACAAAATACGCTGAAAACATTGGATTTGCTCGACGATTTTAAAACGAAGGCGACGTTTTTCATTCTCGGCTGGATTGCCGAACAAAATCCGAAGCTCATCCGGGAAATCGTCTCGCGCGGGCACGAAGTCGCTTCGCGCGGCTTTTATCATCGCTCTTTGCGGCATTTAACGCCGGAGGAATTCCGCGAAGACGTGCGGAAAACAAACCGGCTTTTGGAAGACGCGAGCGGGCAGAAAATAATCGGTTATCGCGCGGCGGAAAAGCTTTCTTACGAAAAAGACGAATGGATTTTCGATATTCTGGCGGAAGAAGATTTCGTCTATGACGCCTCGTTTCTGCCGACGAAAAAAGACGCGAAACAAAAGCGTCTGACTCACCAAGTTCACACAAACGGCAAAGCGATTTGGGAATTTCCTTATTCGACGAGAAATTTCGGAATCGGTCTGCTGCCGATTTCGGGCGGCAATTATTTTCGGCAGATTCCATACACGCTTTTGCGCCACGCCGTTCACGATTGGCACGAGCGTTATGAAGAGCCGTTCGTTCTGTATTTCCACGTCTGGGAACTCGACCCGGAACAGCCGCGCATTTCCGCCGCTTCGCATTACAACCGCGTTCGCCATTACCGCAAGCTCGATAAAATGGAATGGGTTATCAAGGAATATCTGAGAAAATACGATTTCGTCTGCGCCGCAGAGTTTCTGGGAGTGGAAATTCCGAATTCCAAATTCCAAATTCCAAATTATGAAGCGCAGAGTTTAGAAAAAGAAATCCGAAACCCGAAATCCCAAATCCGAAATCCCATCTCCATTGTCATTCCCTGTTACGACGAAGCGCAAACTTTGCCGTATCTCGCCAATA
Source organism: Pyrinomonadaceae bacterium (assembly GCA_035462935.1). Lineage (GTDB taxonomy): Bacteria > Acidobacteriota > Blastocatellia > Pyrinomonadales > Pyrinomonadaceae > DATHTS01. The sequence continues at coordinate 2,764 of DATHTS010000867.1, read as the reverse complement.
CTTTGCGAAGTGTCGAAAAAAATCTGACGGAAAAAGGCTATCAGCCGAATTTTATTTTCATTGACGACCAAAGCAAGGACGAAACTTTCAGCAAACTGCAAGAGCTTTTCGGCGCGAAGGAAAACGTAAAAATCCTGCGGCACGAAACGAACAAAGGCGTTGCGGCGGGAATAATGACCGGCTTGAAGGCGGCGAAAACCGAGATCGTCTGCTCGATGGATTGCGACTGCACATACGACCCGCACGAACTGGAAAATATGCTGCCGCTTTTGACCGGCGACGTTGATATGGTCACCGCTTCGCCCTATCACGAAAAAGGCGGTGTGCGGAATGTTCCAGAATGGCGTCTATTTTTGTCGAAAGGCGCGTCGTTTCTTTATCGCCGCGCTCTGCGCTCAAAACTTTCAACCTACACAAGCTGTTTTCGAGTTTATCGCCGAAGTTCGGTCGTAGATTTGGAAATCCGGCAGAAAGGATTTCTCGGCGTCGCGGAAATGCTCGGAAAACTGGATTTGAAAGGCGGAAAGATAATCGAATACCCGGCAGTTCTGGAGGTTCGGCTTTTCGGCTTTTCCAAAATGAAAACCGCTCGCACGATTTTCGGGCATTTGAAACTGCTCTCGCACCTTTCAAAAGAACGCTGGTTCGGGAAATCCGAAACGATTAAAACTGCTTTACCAAAGGAAAAACTGCATCCGCAAATTAATACGGATAAGAAATTTTAAGAACTTATGCCTGCGAAACACGCGAAATAGACGAAATTCAGAAAAATCAAAAATTTATTTCGCGCCTTTTCGCGTTTTTCGCGGGCAAACAAAAATTATGACAACTATTGCGCAACCGGAAAAAATATTGAAACTGCCGTCGGATCAGGACATTTCGGGCAGAACTTTCGGCGCGGAGGAAATCGCCGCCGTAACGGAAGTTTTGCAGTCGGGAACACTAATTACAACCAAAGGCAAATACGGCAAACTGCTCGAAAAACGCTTCGCCGAAAAACTCGGCGCGAAATACGCTTACGCCTGCAATTCAGGCTCGGCGGCGGTGCATACGGCTGTTGCCGCGATAAATCCGAATCCGGGCGATGAAATCGTTACGACTTCCGTTACGGATATGGGCGCGCTCGCGCCGATTATTTTTCAGGGCGCGATTCCGGTTTTTGCCGACGTTGACCCGAAAACTTTGAACGTGACGGCGGAAACAATCGAGAAAGTTTTATCCGAAAGAACAAAAGCGATTATCGTTACGCATCTTTTCGGAAATCCGTGCGAAATGCGCGAGATTATGGAACTTGCGAACGCGAAAAACCTCCCTGTAATTGAAGACGCGGCGCAATCTTTTTTAGCGGCGGTTGACGGAAAAAAGACAGGCACAATCGGGGAAATCGGCGCTTTTTCTTTCCAGCAGGGCAAACATATGACGACCGGCGAGGGCGGAATCGTCATCACGAATGATGACGATTTGGCGCGGCGGATGTATCTTTTTATCAACAAAGCCTGGGGCTACGGCGACGCGAATCCCGATCATTATTTCGCTTCTCTAAATTATCGAATGACCGAACTGCAAGCGGCTTTGGCGTATGAGCAGTTGAAAAAACTCGATGCCTGCGTCGAACAGCGGCAGAGAATGGCGCAGCTTTTGGACGAAAAAATCGCCGATATTGACGGAATAGAAAGCTACAAACCGGCGGAAAACGCGACGATGACTTATTGGAAATACTGCCTGAGAGTTGACGATGCGAAGATTCAGGACGGCGCGGTCGGTCTGGCAAAAGCGCTGAAAACTTATGATGTCGCTTCCGCGCCGCGCTACGTCGTCAAACCGGCTTACAAATGTCAGATTTTCCGCGAGCAGAATACTTTCGGCGACTCGCATTACCCGTTTAATCTGGCTCGCCCGGAAGCGGTTGATTATTCGGACGAAAAATTTCCCGGAACGCTGAAAGGCTTGCACGATGTTCTTGTCTTGCCGATTAACGAAAAATACGAGGAAAAACATATCGAATTTCTGGCGGATTCGATTCGCGAAGCCGTTGAACAAATGAGAATTAAATAGAAATTTGCCCGCGAAACATACGAAAAAACGAATTTTAATCTTTTACTTTATTTCGTTTCTTTCGCGTGTTTCGCGGGCGAAATAAAATTATGGAAATGCTGAAATTTGCAATCATCGGGACTGGTGGTATTGCCCAAACTTACGCACAGGCGTTTCAAACCAGTAATTGCTGCAAATTAGTTGCGGCTGCCGATATTCGGGAAGAAGCGGCAAAGGCGTTCGCCGAGCCTTTCGGCGCGAAGGCGTTTGCCGATTATAAAACTTTGGCTGAAAACTCGGAAATTGATGCCGTTATCATTTCCACGCCGCCGAATTCCCATCCCGAAATTACCGAATTTTTTATGAATCGCGGCGTTCACGTTCTTTGCGAGAAGCCTCTGTGTTTGTCGGTTTCGGAAGCGCGGGCAATGATTGAAACGGCGGAAAAAACGGGCGTGAAATTTACGATGGCTTCCAAGTTTCGCTACGTGGAAGATGTCATCAAAGCCAAATCTCTGGTCGCGTCAGGCGTTTTGGGCGAAGTCGCGCAGTTTGAAAACGCTTTTACGGCGAAAGTTGATATGTCGCGGCGTTGGAACTCGGACAAGGAAGTCGCGGGTGGCGGAGTTTTGATTGACAATGGGACGCATTCAGTTGATATTATCCGCTATTTTCTCGGCGCGATTGAAGAAATTCTGGCGGTCGAAACGAGCGGGACACAAAATTTAAA
>DATHTS010000866.1:0-2684 GCA_035462935.1 Pyrinomonadaceae bacterium | reverse complement strand
GGAGAAAGTTCTTTGCCCTTTTGCTCTTCTTCAATTCTTTCGCGCAAAGTTTTGGCTTTGTCCTTCGCGCTTTGACGAAGGCGCGGATCGAAAACCACCGTTACGCGCTTTTCATCCTCGGCGGCAAATTCGCGGACAATCAAACGCCGTGTCCGAGCCGTCGCTTTCCAGTCCACGCGCCGCAGATCGTCATTCGGCTGATAGTCGCGCAGAGCAAGTAAATCCTGCCCGAGACCGCGCCTCGGTACGACGAAATTCCCGACTTCGAGCGGCAAGTCCTCCAATTCTTCATCAAGCGGAAAGATTTTGGGAAAAACGATTATCTGCGCCTCCTGCGCAGGCAAACGGCGGCGATGACGAAAAAAAGCGAAGGGAAAGCGCGTCGAAAGCTCGAAATCGCTGATTATAAAACGCCCGCGTTTCGGGAAAATATGCTCGACCTTATTTTCTACAGTCGCACGTCGCGGGACGTGAATAAAATAATCGAGCGTGTGTTTGACAATCGGCGGGCGGGCGAGCTTTTCCGCCCATTTTTCGGGCAGAAGTTTTTTGATTTCTTCAACGACAACCGAACGCTCGCGTTCCTTGCCGCGAACTTCGGCAACAACGGAATAAGTCGGAAAAATTCGTTTTCGATTGTGTAAGCTGACCAAAATCGGCGTAATCTGCCCGGCAAAAATCGTTTCGGGAAAACGCATTTTAACATCCAATTTTTTCAGGCAGAAATTACCGATAAAAAATGAAACAATCAGCGCGGAAGTTAAAAATGCGAGAACGAGAAAAAGCAGATTGTTGCCCGTATTCCAAGCCGAAAAACCGACAATGACGAGAAGTCCCAAAAAAACCGCGCCGCCGACGGTAAATTCAAACGGAAGATTCATCTGCGAGGCTTCCGCGCTCGCGCTTCGAGCCAAAGGCGGAACGACGAAAAACAATATCAACAGAACAAAAATTAGCGAAGCACCCGCCGCATATCCCGCTAAATCGGCATTTCCCATTACACGATGAGCGTAAATCGTGAAAAAAGCCAAGCCCAAGCCGACTAAAACAACCGAAAATGCGAGCAACCCGTTTCGCAAATCGCGGAGATTGAAAAGTTGGCGGAGCGTTTGAAGATTCATAAACTCTCAACCTTTTCGCGCTCCATTATTTGTCGAAGCTCTTGGTTGATTCGGCTTTGGAAAGAGGAAATATTTTCTTCTTCGGCGCGTTTTTGGAAATGCTCTGCTATGTCTGCATCCAGCAAAACGGCAACTTTGTTTTTGATAATATGCCGCGCCGGACGATAACGCTTAATACCAAGTTCAGGCAAATCAGCTTCATCAAGTCCTTCAGCTCGCATTTTTTCCAAATCTTCCGCCGTAACCTCGACTTCAATTATTTTTTCATCGGTCATATTCGTTTCGATTTTTATTATAGGCACGTTCTTCAAACGGTCGTGCTTTTTCCGCGCTGATAATTCTTATTGTTTCTTCATCTCTGATGGTATAAGTCACCCGCAATAGACGATTTACCGCTAAACCAATTAAAGTAAATCTTTGCTCTCTAAAATCTGAATGTGATTCGTCAAATTCTTCAATCGCCCAGTCATCAAAAAAAGCCAGCTTTGCTTCATCAAAAGTTATTCCATCGTGTTTTATGATGTTTTCTTTGGCTTTATTTTCATCCCATTCAAATTTCATTCAAGTAATTACACACTCAAATCGGCACTTCAACTTTCAGCAAAATCTCCTGCAAAACCTGCTCGGCTTCGCGCGTGCGGCGCACGGCGTTTGTATGGCGCGAATTAACGATTACGCGGTGCGCGAAACACGGGACGACCAATCTTTTCACATCGTCCGCGATACAAAAATCGCGCCCTTCGATTAAAGCCAAAGCCTGCGCCGAGCGAAACAGCGCGAGCGTTCCTCGCGGGCTGATTCCAAGTTCGAGCGTATCGGATTGGCGCGTCAGTTCGACAATTTTTAGCAGATAATCAATCAAAACCTCGTCAACACGAATTTCCGCAACCGTCTGCTGTAAATCCAAAATATCTGTCTCCGACATCACCGGGCGCACAAATTCTAGTGGATTTCCGCCTTCGCGATCACGCAAAATGCGGCGTTCGTCAACCGAATTCGGGTATCCGATATGAAGCCGCAGCATAAATCTGTCAAGCTGCGATTCCGGCAGCGGATACGTTCCGTGATGCTCGGTCGGGTTTTGCGTGGCGACGACCATAAACGGCAGCGGCAGCGAGCGCGAAATGCCTTCCGTCGTGATTTGTTCTTCCGCCATCGCTTCCAGCAGAGCCGACTGCGTTTTCGGCGTGGCGCGGTTGATTTCGTCCGCCAGAACGATATTGGCGAAAATCGGTCCCGCCTTCCATTCAAAATTGCCGCTTTGCTGATTGTAAACCGAAAGCCCGATCACGTCGGAAGGCAAAAGGTCGGACGTAAACTGGATTCGCTGGAAAGACAAATCGAGCGCCCGCGCCAAAGCGTTGGCGAGCGTCGTTTTACCGATTCCGGGAACGTCTTCGATAAGCAGATGCCCTTTGGCAAGCAGGGCGACCAGCGTGAGCTTTACGGTTTCTGATTTTCCTTTGATAACCCGTTCGATTTCCTCTTGCAGATGCCGGATTTTATCGAGCGGATTAAAGCCGAGCGCGGCGGTTTCGGCGGCGGTTTTCGTTTCGCTGACTA
>DATHTS010000865.1:0-5641 GCA_035462935.1 Pyrinomonadaceae bacterium | reverse complement strand
ATTCACTCATGCAGTAAAAGGATTTTCGGTCGAAATGTCGGCTGAAGAAGCTGAAATATTGAGCCGGGACGAGCGTGTTAAATATATTGAAGAAGATGCGGAAATTTTTGCTTCAAACACGCAGCCGGGTGCTCCCTGGGGACTTGATCGAATTGACCAGCGAACAGTTTCATTGGACGGGAATTATAATTTCACATCCATGGGCAGCGGTGTTCATGTTTACGTCATAGACAGCGGCATTCGTCCGACTCACAATGAATTTGGCGGGCGCGTTGTTCTTTCGTATGATGCGGTTAAAGACGGTCAGAATGGAAACGATTGTTACGGTCACGGAACGCACGTCGCCGGGATAATCGGAAGCAACACTTTCGGTGTGGCTAAAAATTCTATGCTGCACGCCGTTAGGGTATTGAATTGCAGCGGCGGCGGTTCTAGTTCAAACCTTATAGCAGCTATTGATTGGATTACCGCTCATCACGCAAAACCCGCAGTTGTCAATATCAGCCTCACAATGGGCGGTGTTTCAACTACTCTCGATTCGGCGATAAAGAAATCCATCGCCGCCGGAGTAACTTACGTAATAGCCGCAGGAAATCACAGTCAAGATGCGTGCAACTATTCGCCCGCGCGCACGCCGGAAGCAATAACTGTCGGAGCAACCAATTCTCTTGACCAGCGCGCAGGTTTTTCAAACTTTGGAAGTTGTGTTGACATATTCGCTCCGGGAACCAGCATAGTTTCTACCTGGCTTTCCAGCGACACGGCAATCGCCACGGGCAGCGGCACTTCTATGGCGTCGCCGCATGCTGCCGGCGTCGCCGCGCTTTATCTGGAAAATAATCCAAGCGCTTTACCGTCCGATGTGGGAACTGCAATGTTTCAGGCAGCTACACCTAACCTTATCTGGGATGCGGGAACCGGTTCGCCGAATTTGCTGCTTTTCTCTACACTGACTTCAAGGACCACCACTAATTTGAATACCTGTTCCGAAACTAAGCCTCGCGGGAAAGATAAGCGCAACGGGTGTAGCTAGCTATAACCTAAGCATTAATACTTTTTGGACGATTCGGGGTACATTCGAGAATAGTTAGTAGTTCTTTCTGAAATCAGATATGTTTGCAATCGGAATGTAAAAGATTTCGGAATCGTCAACCGAAATCCGCCTTAACATTAATAAGAACGTAATTTACAGCCCCCGCTTCACCACTTTTCATTGGCGCGTTTCTTCTAAAAAATGCGATTGTTATTCGCTTTGTAGTCAAATCCCTTAACTCATTTTCATATTTAAAAGAGAAAAGCCCGTTTGCTAATTGTAAGCGGGCTTTTCTCTTTTAAATATTCAGAAATTTTTTTGGATTTTGTTTTTATTAAACATTTCTAAAGCACATAACAAGTTAAAAAGCCTAAACCTACAAAAGGTTTCGCGTTTAGGTATTGTGTAATCTAAAAAAGATAACACATACATTTTCCGAATGAAGCAGACTAGCATAATAGCGGCTTTAATTGAAAATTTATCCATGCCTTTAAATAATATAGATAAAAGGGTTTATTGGAAAAAAATTGACTTTGCAATATTATTATGCTAAAAATTATTTTATTCGGAAACAATTAAGCAGTAAATGAGTTTTTCTGTTTATTGGCAAAAAACAAATTTTTAACTGTCAATTATTTTTGATCAGTTAAATTCAGTTAATTTTATTTTTTAAACACAGGCGGTGATTATTATGAAAAACAAAAAAATTAATTTCTTTTTCGGTCTATCTTTTTTTAGTGCGGCTCTATTATGTTTAGTCGCAATTTCTTCTCAGAACGTAATGGCGCAGGCGAACCAAGAAACCAAGATTACTGTTGAGAAACTCGTATGCGATTCGATTGGTGCTAATAATACATGTAATGGCAGGATTGATAATCTCAACGGACAAACCGTTGAGTTTATCGTCTACGATGTTACCGGTGTTGCGCCGAATACGCCGCGAGAAAATCTTACTCCTCTACCTGATACTCCACAAACAGGTGGCGTTATCCGTGTGCCTATCGGTGCCCAAGGCAACGGCAGTCAAGGCAGCACTACAACAGATAACATTTATACAACCGGCAATGAATATCTGGTTTGTGAAAATGTCCCGGACAAATTTGACACGCTTCCGCGCCCTGATGCAACAACCGGCGGCGCGAACCAAACCCGCGAGGGCGATTGTATTAGATTTACAGCTGTTCCGGGTAACAACAAGCTGCAGTTCATCAACTACCTGGAAGACCTTGGTCCGACGTCAGCGCACGCAAGTATTTCCGGCAGAGTTTTGGATCCCAAAGGCAGAGGGGTTGCCAGAGTAAGAGTAGTTGTAACCGACAGCGACGGTTTTACACAAATGGCTCTTACTAACCCGTTTGGTCACTATAGATTCGATAATCTCCCGACAGGAGAAATTTATATCATTGGAGCCTTCGATAAGAGGTATGTTTTTACTCCTCTTGTTGTCAATCTAATGGAAGATTTAACAACCCAAAATCTTGTGGTTGGAGGGCAATATTCCGACAAACTGATTAAAAGGTTTTAGCACTAAAACCTTTTAATGGCAGAGTGATTAAGTTTCAGTTTTTGTGGAACATTATCAATTTGCACCGTAATTTAATAAAAAAACCATCAATCTATTATTGATGGTTTTTTTATTAAGGCTTCGTCAATTACTATTTCCCGAACACCTTAGCTTTCTGAGATTAAACAATCAAGATGAATTTATATATCGTAATACATGGAAAATTCGAGCGGATGCGGTCGCAATCTCAAAGGCTGGATTTCCTTCTCTCGTTTGTATTTTATCCAACGCTCAATCATTTCGGTTGTAAAAACATCGCCTTTAAGCAGAAATTCCTGGTCGTCTTCGAGAGCTTTTAATGCTTCATCCAAAGTTCCCGGTAAGCTCGGAACATTCGCCAATTCTTCCGGCGGAAGGTCGTAAATGTCTTTGTCGAGCGGCTCGCCCGGATCAATTTGATTTTGAATACCGTCCAGACCAGCCATCAGCATCGCGGCGAAAGCGATATACGGATTGCAGCTCGGATCGGGCGGACGAAATTCGAGGCGTTTTGCTTTCGGCGACTGCGAGAACATCGGGATTCTGACGGCTGCCGAGCGATTCCGCGCTGAATAAGCCAGATTGACGGGAGCTTCAAAGCCGGGAACGAGACGTTTATAGCTGTTCGTCGTCGGCGCGGCAAAAGCGACAATTGCGGGCGCGTGTTTTAAAAGCCCGCCGATATAATGAAGCGCCATTTCGGAAAGCCCGGCATAACGGTCGCCGCCGAAAAGCGGTTCGCCGTCCTTCCAGAGCGATTGGTGACAATGCATTCCCGAACCGTTGTCGCCGTAAAGCGGTTTCGGCATAAAGGTCGCCGTTTTGCCGTGAGCGTAAGCCGTGTTTTTGACGACGTATTTAAAGAGCAGCAGATTGTCCGCGGTGTTCAGAAGATTCGAAAAGCGAAAATCAATTTCGCATTGTCCGGCAGTCGCAACTTCGTGGTGATGGCATTCGACGGAGATTCCGACTTCGCCCAAGATTGAAGAAATCGTGTTCCGCAAATCAATCAAGGTGTCCATCGGCGAAACCGGAACATAGCCTTCTTTCGGGCGAATGTGAAAACCGAAATTCGGCATCATATCGCTTCCGCTGCGTCCCGTATTCCAATGTCCTTCCTCGGAATTAAGTGTAAAACCCGCTGACTGCTGTTCGTTGTGAAAACTAACTTCGTCAAAAACGAAAAATTCCGCTTCCGGTCCGAAAAAAGCCGTGTCGGCAATTCCGGTAAATCTCAAATAATTCTCGGCGCGAACGCATACCGAACGCGGGTCAAGCCCGTAGCCTTCTTTCGTTATCGGGTCAACCACATTTGCCATCAGGCACAGCGTCGCTTCTTCGGCAAACGGGTCAATCCAAAATCTGGAAGCGTCCGGCACGAGCAGCATATCCGATTCGTTAATTGCCGCCCAGCCTCTCAGGCTCGAAGCGTCAAAACCGAATCCTTCTTCAAAAGATTCTTCCGTTAATTGACTGATCGGATACGTCAGATGATGCCAGGCGCCCGGCAAATCCGTGAAACGAATCGAAACGAACTTCGCCCCTTGGTCGGCGGCATAGTTCAAAACATTTTTTGCGTTCATTTTTACTCCTGTTCTGGGTTTGAAAAAAGGATTTAAATAGAATTTGCGCTTGGGAAACAAGCGCAAATCAAAGTGGAGATTTTACAATACTCCGTCCTAACTTCAAAACCGAAAATGGAGTTTTTTTAAAATTTATTGCGGTTTTACGGCTTCCACCTTTTGCGGCGTGGCAAAACCGACCCTTTTACCCTGACTATCCAGCAGATGAACGTTTGAAAATCCCTTCTCTTTGCCGAGAATAAGCATTTTACGCAGAATCTCTTCTTTCTTTTCCTGAGTTAAATTATTCCAGGAAGCCGAAACCACGCCGTAAAAAGTTTGGTCGCTGATTCGCGCCGTGTTGATAAACTCTTTGAGCGAGGAATTTTCCAAATTAACTCTTTTAACCTTTGTCGAAAGATCGCCATTATCGCCAAGTCCGCCCCAGAAATAAAATCCTACTCCCAGAACGATTGTTAAAAGGGTTGCCGCGAGAAGCCATTTGTTGACCCCGAAATAATTTTTCTTTCGGCGTTCAAATTTGGGGAACTCAACAACTTCTTTTTCAACTTTTGCTGCGGTCAAAATGTCCTTTTCAACTTTAGGAGACTGAGGACGGGTTGTTACAGGTTTGGGCACAAACGCTTTTTTTGCGGCGAGCTTAGGTTCTATTCGTTCCTTTTTTTCCTTTAACAATTCAATAAGCTCAAGAGTTTTGCCCGTCGTTTCGGAAATTGCGTGATCGTGGAGCAAACCGTATTTTTCTTCGAGATTTTCAGTATTTCCCTTTTCTCTTTCCTTTTCGAGAAGCTCTACATAGCGGTTTCCGATACGGATATTGGCTTCAATGACGGTTGCCGCTACGAGAGGCGAGAAAAAGTTTTCATAATTGCTTTCCTTGACGGTTCTGAGACGATTGAAGAAATCGTTTTTCACCAATTCGTCGAAACTTTCCGCCTCGCAGGCTTCCGCCACGCAGTCTTCAATCTTCAAAACTGCGAGCAAAATTCCCGAATCGTCCTCTTCGGCTGAATAGAGCGGAACGCTCGACCATTCTTCGTAAAGATGTTTTAACTGGTCGGCAACTTCATCGCGGCTTAGAAGCAATTCCCTTTTATCATTATCAATTTCTTTTGAAAACAGACGGGTTAAGACCAAATCAAACTTGCTTCTGACGGATTCGGTAAAGGGCGCGTTACGGTAAAATCTCGCCAGTGAAATCAAAGCCTGCGAGCTTAAAACCGGGCGCGTGGTTTCGCAAAAGCGGCGCAGGTGGCTGGCTGTAAAATTTTTATCTCTTTGCGAAAGCGCGGAATACCAGCTCTCGGTTTCCTGCATTAACTTAAATTCGGCGTGCGCGTGTTCGGGCGAGTGAGCGTCGCCGCTGATTTGTAAGAATTCGTGAAGAGCTTTTTTTACCGCCAAATCATCGAACATTTTCGGAACGACTTTCAACTGCTCGCGCTCGACGCCGGAAAAGATGTGCTCGACCATTTGCAGGCT
>DATHTS010000864.1:0-4324 GCA_035462935.1 Pyrinomonadaceae bacterium | reverse complement strand
CAAACCATTGCCGGACAGCGACAGATGCAGGCTCGCCAAGCCGCGATGCTCAAGACGACCAAGCGCGGTATCGAATCGCTCGGTCAGGCTGAAGTCAAGGAACTGCTGGTTATTTTGAAAACGGACGTGCAGGGTTCGGTGGAAGTTTTGCGGGCGACGCTCGAAAAACTTTCGACCGAAAAAGTCAAAGTCCGCGTCATACGCTCCGGCGTCGGCGCAATTACCGAATCCGACGTTTTGCTGGCTTCCGCGACACAAGCCGACGAAGCCTCGACCGCCGTTGTAATTATCGGTTTCAATGTCCGACCCGAATCACGCGCGGCGGAAGTCGCCAAGCAGGAAGAAGTTGATATTCGCCTGCACTCGATTATTTACAAGGTCGAAGAAGAAATCCGCGCGGCGATGATCGGAATGCTCGACGCGATTGAAAAAGAAGTAATCTTAGGAAAAGCGGTTGTTCAGGAAACCTTCAAAGTTTCCAGAATCGGAATGATTGCCGGCTGCCGCGTTACCGACGGCGTTATTCGCCGACAGGCGCGAGCGCGGCTTATCCGCGACGGCGTTGTTGCCTGGACGGGCGAAATCGCCTCGCTCAAACGCTTTAAGGAAGACACTAACGAAGTCCGTCAAGGCTTTGAATGCGGAATCAGCCTCGTCAATTTCAATGACATTAAGGTCGAGGACGAAATCGAAGCGTTTGTAATCGAGAGAATAGCGGCAACGGAGTTGTAAAAATGATTGCGGGAATCAGAGAAAAAACTATCGTTAAAGAAGGCGGAAAAGTCGAGATTTCCGCGCCTGATTTGCCGGTTGGAACGGAAGTCGAGGTCATCGTGTTAGTTGAAGAAGAGGAACAAGACACGACTGAATATCTGCTTTCTACGGAAGCAAACCGAAAACATCTGGAGGAGGTGCTGGAACAGTTGAAACAGCCGGAAAACTTTATTTACGTTGATATGGATGAGTTGGAAAATTTATGCAGAAAGTAGTCTTTTTCCCGAAAGCCTTTGATGAAATAAAGTTTTGGGCGGAACGGACAAAGATATTTTAATTAAGATTTTTGAACTCATTAGAAACATACAGCGCTCTCCATTTTCCGGAATCGGGAAACCTGAACCGTTGAAGCATAAACTGAAAGGACTCTGGTCAAGACGTATAACGAAAGAGCATCGTTTGGTATACCAGATAAGAAATGAAGAAATCGTCATAGTTTCGTGCCGTTTTCATTATCAAAAATGAGAAGACCGGAAAGATTAGCAGAAACCTTACGCGAGGAAATCATCGAGATAGTCGGTTACGAGTTAGAAGACCCGCGTATTCAATCGGTAACCGTCACCGATGTCGTTGTGTCTGACAACCTGCGCGACGCGAAAGTTTTCGTGCTGGTCGAAGGCGATGAAGGTGAAATTAAAGACGCGATTACCGCTTTGCAGCACGCCGCAACTTATGTTCGCCAGCAAGTCGCGCTCAATTTAAATCTCAATCACGCGCCGCGCCTGCACTTTGCCCGCGACACCGTCGAGGAAAAAGCCGCGCGCGTTGAGAATATTTTAGAGAAACTGGAAATAAATAAGGAAGAAAATAGTTGAGAGTAGAGAGTTGAGAGTAAAGAGTTATAAAGCAAAATATTTCTCAACTCTCAACTCTCTACTCTCAACTCTTGGAAATGTTAAGTCAAGTAGTAGAGTTAATTGAAAATAAACCGAGCTTTGCCATCACGACGCACGTTCGTCCCGATGGCGACGGCATCGGCTCCTCTTTAGGTTTGTGCTGGCTTTTGCGCTCGCTCGGAAAACAGGCGGAAGTGGTTTTGCGCGATTCGGTCCCTGCATCCTATCAGCAGTTGCCGGGCGCGGATGAAGTTAAAAAGATTGCCGAAATCAACGGCAAATACGACGCTGTTTTCGTGATCGAATGCTCCGACCTCTCGCGTCCGGGCATCAAAAATCTCGAAAGCCAAACGGTCGTCAACATTGACCATCACGCCACCTGCGAGCATTTCGGCACGATCAACTGGATTGACCCGACGGCTTCGGCGGTCGGCGAGATGATTTACAATCTCACCAAGGCAATCGGCGGGCGCGTTTCCAAGGAAATCGCCGAATGCGTCTATCTGGCGCTCGTTACCGACACCGGCTCATTTCATTTTCCCAACACAACCGAAAGAACTCTCAAAGTCGCTTCCGAACTGGTCAAGGCGGGTGTAAAACCGTCCAACATTTCCGAAGCCGTCTATAACAGCTATTCTTGGAGCCGAATCGAACTGATGCGCCAAGTTCTTGAAACCGTCCGGCGTTCGGAAAACGGCAAAGTCGCCTGGATGCGCCAATCGCTGGAAATGGCAGAAAAAGCGGGCGCGGTTGACGGCGACAACAGCGGTTTCGTAAATATACCGCTCGTCGCGCAGGAAGTCGTCGCTGTCGCCTATATGCGAGAAGTCCAGCCCGAAGCCTATCGCGTCAGCCTCCGCTCAAAAGGCAGCATCAACGTTGCAAGAGTAGCCGAAAAATTCGGCGGCGGCGGACATAAAAACGCCGCCGGATGCCGCGTTACGGGTAATTGGGATGAGAGAGAAAAAGAGATTGTTGAGGCTTTAATTGAAGCGGTTGAAGAAAACGATTGACCGACTGGAGCGCAACCGTCCCGGTTGCGATGAGCGCGTAAGCGCGAAAACTCAACAAGGGGAGAAGAGAAGAAAAGGAGAATTTAATTTTTGCTCAACTTGCTCCTCTTCTCCTTTTCTCCCTTTCTCCTCTTCTCTGCTACGCCGCTGACGCGACGTTTGCAAGCGAGACGCCTCTCGCTCCAGTCGCTGTTATTTCCTCTTCAAATTCTCATCATAAAGCATCTGATAAACCCTGTAATTTGCCATCACACGATAAACATAATCCTTCGATTGCGAGAAAATAATCTCGGGCACATAGCGGTCTGCCTCAATGGATTTTGAACGCGCCATCCAGCGTTCCATATTCGTTTCGCCGCCGTTGTAGCTGGCGGCTACGGCTTCCGGCTGGTTCGGAAACTGCCTGAACAAATTCGCCAGATACTGTGAGCCGTAAAGAACAGCCGTCGGCGGATGATAAAGCTCGTCCTGCTGGAAATTTTCCTTGCCTAACTCTTTGGCAATCCGCCCGGCGGTTGAAGAGATAAACTGCATCAGCCCGCGAGCCGCCGCGACTGATTTTACATCGGCGCGAAAACGCGATTCCTGCCGCATAATCGAAAGAATATAACGCGGGTCGAGCTTTCTTTCCGGCGCGTATTTTGTGAGCGAATCGGCGTAAGGCGCGGGATAAAGCAGTTCGGCTTGGTCGCGCGAGATTAGCTCGATTTGATAATCGCTCGGGACGTTTCGCCAAAGCGGTTCGATAAAGCCGACGGCGCGATGAGCCATATCGCCGCGCTTGTAAAAGACGGCTAAAGTGTAATTTAGGTCTTCGGTTTTCGGTCTTTGGCTTTTGTTTTCGGCGAGACTGATTTCCAGTTCGGGCGTTCCTTCGTCATATAAACCTAAAAATAAAAGCTCGTCGGCGAGGATTTCGTGACGGTTTTTGCCTGCGGTTTCGGGCTTTTCTTTCAAAGCTTCCTTTCTTCCGAATTCTAAAAGATTAAAACTCGGAACTTTTTGATAAGCTGGTAAAACGGCGTAGGTTTTCCTTAAAGTTTCCAGTAATTTATTTTGCGCTTCCTTTTCATCAGTTAAACGCAAAATATTTTGCGCCGCTTTTTTTTGTGTTTCGGGAGCGGAATTTGAAAGTTCGTTTGCAAATTGAATTTTAGCTTTTTCGACAAAAAGTTTCAGCTTTTCATTTTTTGCCAACGCCCGCAGTCTTTCGGTCGCCCGCCAGCCGTAATATTCGTTTCTGCCGTCGGGAATCGAAAGATACGTTTCGATTGCCTCTCCGAAACGCCCAAGCTGTTCAAGCACAAAGCCTTTCAAAAAAGTAATCTCCGCCTTATTTGTTCCGCCGGGAACGCGCGTCCCGCCCAAATCGGAAAACGCCAACAGCTTTTCCAAATCAGCCAGCGCGTTTTGCCAATCGTTTTGAGCGATGCGAATGCGTGCCTGAGCGAAAAGCGCGAGCGCTTCGGGCAGTTTTCCGCGAAAAACTTCCTGCGTCTGCCGTGTCCAGCGCAAAGCCTCGGCGTCATCACTTGCATCGCGCAGAACGTCCACGATATTCAGATAAGCGCGTTCCAGCCGCGCGTAATCGGGATATTTTTCGATAATCTGCTGGTAGCGCGAAACGGCTTCGCGCGGCTTGTTCACGCGGGAATAGGCGGAAGCCGCCTGGCTGAGAGCGTCAGGCGCGAGCGGATGATC
>DATHTS010000863.1:0-3179 GCA_035462935.1 Pyrinomonadaceae bacterium | reverse complement strand
GTTAAAAAACTGATTGAAACAAAAAAAGTCCAAGACCCGAATCAAATCGCGTTTCTTTTTCCGAGCTTAAAGAACACATCGGCGCAAGCGATGAAGTCCGCGCTCGAAAATGCAGGAATTTTGGTTTACGCTCCGCGCGCCGGTTCGTTTCTCGAAGTTGATGAAGCGGTTGCCGTATTCGGAATTTTTATCGAAATTTTCGGGCGACCGAAAAGAAACAATTTCAACAGCCGCGATTATCAAGGCTTTCACGATTGGCTCGACACTTGTGAACAAACCGCCGGTTATTTATTAAAACAATACAACCCGCTCAAAGATTTTGTTTCCGACCGGCGGCGCGAAGTGCAAACCGCCGTGAGCGATTACAAACGGCTGACGGAACAAGCCCAAAAAAACGGTTGGGCGATGGACACATCTTTTCAGCCGGACACGATGAAGCGCGTTTTGTTTGATACTCCGAACATTTCCGTTGCGGCGCGAAAACCTCTGACCAACCGTTATTTTGAGCGCATTATCAACGACCGCATCGCTGACGGAAGACCTTTCACCTTGCAATACATCATCAATTCGGCTTCGTCGCTCGATTGGAATGTTCTCGACTTGTTTTATCGAATCATCGGCTTTGACCATTTCAAAGCGATGTTCGACCTTGCCGAGCTTGGGACGGACGAAGGTCCGGTTTGTAATCTCGGTTTAATTTCCCAATACCTTTCGCGCTATCTCGACACTTACACATCAATTTTAACGGGCAGATTTATCGGCAGCGGCAGTTTTGAAATGACGTTTTTTATGGCGTATCTCTACGCGATTTTTCGTCTTGGCGAATCGGAATACGAAGACGCGGACGACCCGTTCCCGAAAGGGCGCATTCCGTTTTTGACGATTCACCAATCGAAAGGTTTGGAGTTTCCCATTGTCGTCGTTCCTTCTCCGAACAAGAAAAACTTTCCGCCGTCTAAATCCGAGCGCGTTGTGCGCCCGTTTCTCGAAAGAGAAGGCGAACCGCTTGACCGCATTTCCGGCTTTGACGCGATGCGAATGTTTTACGTCGCTCTTTCCCGCGCCGAAAATCTCCTTGTCATCGGCAACCCGCGCGGTCAAGGCATTTCGACTTTTCCGGCATTTAAGGAAATTTTTGAGCGGGGCGTAACGCGCATTTTCGAATTGGACGTGCGAACGATCCCCGCAACGAAAATAGATAATAAAGAAATTCCGCGTAGCTATTCATACACGAGCGATTATTTACAGTATCAGAAATGCCCGCGACAATATATGATTTTCCGCAAATACGGCTTTGTTCCGTCCCGTTCGCAAACGCAGTTCTTCGGAACTCTGGTTCATCAGACGCTCGAAGATTTACATCATCTTTTAATTAACCAAAGAAACAAAAAACGAGCAGTAACGCAAAATGCGGAGGTGAATTTGTGAACGAAACAGAAACGAACAATCCAATGGTGCCATTTGAAGCCGCGCCTGACAAGCCAATGTCTTTCGCCGAGATTGAAGAATGGGTTCGGGAGACTTTCGAGAAAAATTACGAGCGTTTGCGGCTCGACGGCGGACACGCGCTTAACCCGGACGTGAAAAACATCGCGCTCGAACAGGTTCTGGCTTATTACCGCAAATTGACCGAAATTGCCGAAAGCGTCACCGACACGGAAGTGCGCTTGACATTGCCCGAACAAGTCACGCCCGCCGGAAGAAAATATACGATTGAAGGGGTGGTTGATATTGTCCGCGACGACGAGCTAACCGTGATGTATGACATCAAAACGCACGATGCCGATTATGTTCGCAATCACGCCGACGCTTACGAAAAACAACTTAACGTCTATGCCTTCATCTGGCAGCAGCTTCGCGGCGAACCGCTCGACCAAACCGCCATTATCGCCACCGCTTTTCCCGAACGAGTGCGCGACGCAATGCGCTCAGGCAACGATGCGGTCATCGAACGAGAAATGAGCCTGTGGAATCCGCTTGTTGACATTCCGCTTGACCACGAAAAGGTCAACGGAACAATCGAGGAATTCGGCGCGGTTGTGGATTTGATTGAAAGCAAAAACTTCGCTCCGCCGCGTGTCGAAATTTTGACTGCCGAAGTCGGCGCGACGCGCCAGAAATTCGGCACTCGCATTTGTCGAAATTGCGACGCGCGTTTTTCGTGCCAGCCATTTCGTAATTTTGTAATTGCAACCAATGCCCGCACGGGACTCGATTTTGCACGTTACTTTGCCGACTTCGGCTCGGATGAGGACCGCGCCGCCCGAATTAGCATAACGCTCGATGTTGCGCCGCCGCCCGATTTGGAACCAAACCAATAATCTCGCAGAATAATTTGCGCATTCTGCCGAATTGTTCTTATTTCCGCACATTAATTACCTCTATCTCCCTACAATTTTCTGCAAAATCTAAAACCCAAACCATTCAATTCACGCCTTTTTCGATTATGAGAAATTTAGATCAAACCACATCTACAAACTTTCAAATTTTACCGCCAGATTTTGAAACGCAGCATTCTGGAAAATTACGACCGACTTTTTCTTTGGAAGAAGACCGCCTTGTTGCTTTACGCCAGATTCTGCCCGAAGCATTTGCCGACGGCAAAATCAATTTTGAAACGCTCCGCGAGCTTTTGGGCGACACAGTTGAAGATGAACGAAATGAACATTTCGGTTTGTCTTGGACGGGTAAACGAGAAGCCCGTCGTCTTGCCGGACTTCCCAGCAAAGGAACGCTCGTTCCCGCGCCGGGCGAAGGCGTTGATGAAGCGACAACCGAAAACATCTTCATCGAAGGCGACAATCTCGAAGTCTTAAAACTTCTCCACAAATCGTATCGCGGGCGCGTCAAGATGATTTACATTGACCCGCCATATAACACGGGCAACGATTTTATTTACAAAGACGATTATCGTGAGCCTTTAGAATCATATCTACAACGCTCAGGACAAATGACCGATGCAGGAGAACTGCTCACTTCCAATCCAAAATCAGCTGGACGCTTTCACTCAAACTGGTTGAATATGATGTATCCGCGTCTCCGGGTTGCAAAAGATTTATTGAGAGAAGATGGCATAATTTTCATTTCTCACGATGACAATGAAATACATAATCTACGACAAGTAATGAATGAAATCTTTGGAGAAGAAAATTTTGTTGGTGTTTTTATTTGGAGAAAGA
>DATHTS010000862.1:0-1532 GCA_035462935.1 Pyrinomonadaceae bacterium | reverse complement strand
CAAGCCGTCTTTTTTGGTCAGATTTTCCATCGAAAAATCGCTTTTGAATTTTATCAAACCGCCGGAGGTTGCGGCGGAAACAGCTTCGCCGTTTGATTCCAGAAAATTGATTTCTCGTAAAGCCTCCGATTCCAGATGTTTCAGCTTTCTGCCGTCGGCGGAGAAAACGTCAATGCCGTTGCGGAAAGTTCCGACCCATAGATTTTCGCGTTTGTCGAAAGCGAGCGCCGAAATGAAATTGTCGGTCAGCGATTCGGATGCAGTTTTGGTAAAAGGCTTTATCTTCGCGCCTTTTATCGCGGAAACTCCTTGATTTGATAAAAGCCAAAGTTGATTTTCGCTTGAAATCAGCCGAGCGTTTTGCAAATTTTCCGCCGGAGAAAATTCTTTTAGTGAAGTTTCAAAAGTGAAAATTTCGCCGTTATCTTTGGTGAGAAAAATTTGATTGCTGTTCAAAGCCAAACTGGAAAGCGAGGGCAAAACGGCGAGCGTATGAAAGCTTTTGTCCTGCAAGATTCCTAAACCGAAATCCGTGGCGACATAAAGATTCTTGTCTTTGACGGCAATCCCGACAACTCGGTTTGAAGGCAAACCTTCAGCGGTCGTAAAATGCGTCCAAATATCGTTTTCATAAATCCACAAACCATTGTCGAACGTCCCGACGTAAAGTTTCGCGCCGTCTTTATACAAACAGTTTATCGCCGAAATCGTTTTGTCATTTGCCTTGATTTCCGTGAAAGCTTTACCGTCAAACTCAATCAAACCGCCGCCGAAAGTGCCGATTAGAAGCGAGCCGTTTGTTTCCAGAAAAGACGTAACGGCTTGCGCTTTACGGTCTGTCCAAACGTAATTTTCAAATTTTTCGCCGTCAAAAGTTAAAAGATTTTTCGATCTCGCGCCGATAAAAAGCTTGTTTTGATAAACCGCCAAAGCCGTCAAATCGCTTTCCGGCAAACCGTCCAAAACGGTGAAATGTTTCGCTAATTCGCCGTTTTCGCCAAGCTGAACCAATCCGCCGCCTGTCGCCGCAAAATAAAATCCGCGAAAGCCGATGAAATCCCTAACCGTTTTCGTGCTTTGCAGAATCCGAACATTTTTAAAAGGGTGAGGAATGAGGAGTCTTTTTTCAAAGACTACGCGGTTTTGTTCCATCAGGCGGGCGCGTTCGTCGGCAAGTGTTTGGCGGGCGGATCGGTAGAGACTGAAAACCTGAAATGCGGCAAAGCTTAAAACCAGCGCCGCAAATCCTAAAAGCGATATTTTTTTGAATGACAATCGCATATCTTCAAAACGATTGTCTCTAATAATAGAAAGGGTTTGAACGGTCAAAACAACAAGGCTGGAATGGGCGAACGCGGATGCTAGAATGTGGAAATCCACATTTTTTATAAAATTAAACTGTTAATTTGCCGGGAGCGCGGGCGGCTCGCCCGTAATGAGCGCGATAGCGCGAAAAAGAAAGTTTATTCAAAGAAACGTAAAACTAAACACGGCTACGCCGCTGACGCGGCGTTTGCGGGCGAGCCGCCCGC
>DATHTS010000861.1:0-3386 GCA_035462935.1 Pyrinomonadaceae bacterium | reverse complement strand
GCCCATTTAGAGTTTTCCCAAGCAGGGTCTTTCACCCATATTCGGCGGTCGTACATATACAATTTAGCCGCCGTTGCCGCGTCTTCAATAATACTTCCGACTAAATGTACTCGCGTCTGCGTATTATATTTTCCGCCTCTGATATTATTCCCGTTTAAGCGACGGTCAATAGTTTGCTCGCTGCAACCGAGCAAGGCTGCAAGTTGATTTCTATTATAGTTTGGATAAGCCCCTTTTGCTTCCAAAATTTGTTCGCGCGTAATGCTAACTTTATGCCGACTAACATTCATCGCTTGAATACGCGGCATTGTTTCATCTGGAAAGCAAAGAATGTCAGCAATATTTACGACTAGAAATCCGCCCGGCTTTAGAATCGCATAATGAAGATGAATTACTTCCTTTAAAAGACTAACCCAATCATCATAAGAAATACCTTTTTCGTATTCCTTGCCTAGATGATACGGCGGTGACCAAACGCTGCAACTTATAGAGTCAGGTTCTATTTTTGGCAGAAGTTCTCGCGCGTCGCCGTGATAAATTTCATTAATTTTCAGGCTTTCAGACATTACTATTATACTAAGGCTTGCTATCTTTAGATAGCATACTAGATTTGAGAAAAAGGTGCAAAACAAAAATAGTATTTAAGGATTGAATCTTTTTTGTCATGGGCAATCTAACAAATCATTGCACCGGAGCGCGAAACAGCTACCTTGTTAAATGCGTTGTGTGTTAAATTCTACGTTGTGTTTATTCGGTTTCGCGCCCGGTGAACTCCGCCGTTAATAATTTGCCAATTTCCGGCAAGTTTGAACAATCTCATCCAGACTTGGCAAAAAATAATCCTCCATCTGCGGCGCGAACGGAACGGGTGCGTCAATCGAAGCCACGCGAATCACGGGCGCGTCAAGCCATTCAAACGCTTCTTCGGCGATGATGGCGGAAATCTCGCCGCCGATGCCGCCTGTCAGAGAAGATTCGTGCAAAACCATCGCGCGGTTTGTCTTTTTAACCGTATCGAGAATCGCTTCCTTATCGAGCGGCGCGAGCGTTCTGAGATCAATAACTTCAATCTGCAATCCGTCTTCCTTTTCGAGATGCTCCGCCGCGTCCAGAGCGTTCAAAACCTGCGCGCCGAAGGTGATGATTGATAAATCTTTGCCTTCTCGCGCAATACGCGCCTTACCGATTTCGACGATGTAATCGTCTTCGGGCAATTCTTCCCTAAGACGCGGCAGACGGTAAAGTTTTTTATGCTCGAAAAACAAAACCGGGTCGGGATCGCGGATAGCGGCTTTTATTAAACCTTTCGCATCGTAAGCAGTCGAAGGCTCGACCATTTTCAAACCCGCCGTGTTCAGGAAAAACGATTCTGCGTTCAAAGAATGAAACGGTCCGCCGCGCACGCCCGAGCCGCACGGACCGCGAAAAACCGCCTGAATCGCGCCGCAGCCGCGATAGCGCGATTTGGCGGCGTAATTCGTCAGCATATCGAATCCGGTCGAGATAAAATCAATAAACTGAAACTCCGCGACCGGCTTCATTCCCATCAGCGCCGCGCCGCAAGCCGCGCCGACAATCGCCGCTTCCGAAATCGGCGTGTCAATCATCCGCTCCGCGCCGAATTTGTCAATGAAACCTTCCGTCACTTTAAATGCGCCGCCGTATGCGCCGACGTCTTCGCCGATGACAAAAACAGTTTCGTCATTTGTCATTTCTTCCCAAAGCCCTTCCCGAATCGCTTCTACGAGAGTTACTGCGCCGCCATTTGATTTATTTTTCAGTTTTGACATTAATATTTGTTTTCGGTAGTTGAATATTCACTCCTTCCGTTTTTTCACCTTCTTCAATTGTTATAACGACGGCTTCTTCTAAGCTTTTTACGCCCGGATAAAATAAACGAGGCAATTTTTGCGCTTCTTTGCTGCCGCGACTTCTGGCAAACATGTTAAGGTTAACAATGACGTGATAGCTTCCTGCCGGTAAATATTTGAAAGAGTATTCTCCTTTGGTATCTGTATGAACTGTTGTCCAAACATTTTCATCCGATTTTTGTTCTAGAATTTCCTGAGGCGTGACATCTGCGAAAACGAGCGAAACCGGAACTCCTTTAATAGGCATTCCATCAGCATCTAAAATTTTGCCGGAAATACCGCCTTTGCGCGCAGCTCCAAGATCCGCCACGCTGCAACCTTGGTTTTTAGTCGTTGTCGTCTGCTCTTTAACATCGAAAAACGGAGGAAATTCAGGACGAATTTTAAAAACGCCGTCGGGTAAATCGAAAAACTGATAAACTCCTTCGCCATTTGTAAATGTTTCGTATATTTCCCCATCCCGTTCGGCAATAACTTTCACGTTAGGCGAAGGTTTGCCGTAGAAGATAGGTTTTAAAAAATTATCGAGGAAGCTGCTCAAGCGAATTGACTGATTAAGTTTGACATTTGTTGATGTTTCTCCAACAGTACCGATAATTTTGGGCTGCGGCTCGCCGCGCAGAACGCTCCGAATATAATTTAGGTCTTCGGTTGCTTCGGCGAGTAGTTGTGTTCGCGTCCCTCCGATACGAACGTATAATTTTTTGTCATTCGGGTTGCGTCGAGCATAAACCAAATATTTTTCGCCTTGCTTAAACTGATAACCGCAATCGTTCATATCAATTGTAACTTCCTTTTCTTCAATACCTTTAAAGCTTTCTTCTATTTTTAATCTTACAATTAAAGGCGGCGGCGAAAAGGATATATCCCAATTGGAGGGTTTTTGTTGAACTTCGATTGCCATAGCAATAAATACTGCATCAGTTCGCCAGAACTCGAAACAAGGCGGTTGCTGCATCATGATTGGACAACTTGCCCGAATCTGACTGCTGAGAATTATAAAGGCTAAAGCTGTCCATATAAATAAAGTGGATTTTGTTCCCTTTTTCATTTCGATTCTCCTTTGTATTCCTAATCTTCCAGAATTATACTCTCATAAATATTCAACGCCTTTATTTTATCCGAAGTATTCGCCTCCGCCGCCCTTTCCTTTAATAATCGAAGCGGTTCGTTTGGCGGTTCGTCCGCCAGGTTAAATCTCCCGAAGTGCATCGGAACGAGATATTTTGCTTTCGCATCCGTGAAAGCCTGAAACGCTTCTTCCGGCGTGTTGTGATTCGGCTCCATAAACCAGCGCGGTTTATAACCGCCGATGCCGATGATAAAGTAATCAATTTCGGGGAAAAGCTCGCCGGCTTCTATGTAATGCGAATCGAAACCGCTGTCGCCGCTGAAATAAATGGTCGCATTCCGGCTTTGAATAATAAATCCGCCCCAGAGTCTTTCGTTGGTGTCGAAAAGCCCGCGCCGCGACCAGTGGCGGACGGGTAAAAAGAAGATTTTTAAGTTTTCATC
>DATHTS010000860.1:0-21674 GCA_035462935.1 Pyrinomonadaceae bacterium | reverse complement strand
GGCGGTCTGGTCGCCTGACAGCAAGAAAATTGCCTATAACCGGAACGACGTAACGCTCTGGTTTCTGGATGTTGAAAAGGGAACAAACACGCGAATTGACCAGAACACTTTCGGCGATTTCGGCGATGTTGTCGAGCCTTCGTGGTCGCCTGACGGCAAATGGATTGCTTACTCAAAACAGTTAGATAACCGCCTCCGAGCCGTTTATTTGTATTCGACGGATAAAAAACAGGCGAATCAAATCACCGACGGATTAGGCGACGCGCGACACGTTACTTTCGACAAAAGCGGAAAATACCTGTATTTTACGGCGAGCACAAACGTTGGTCCGACCATCAGCTTCGCCGACCTTTCGGGAATCGCGCATCAAACTTCGCGTAGCGTTTACGCAATAGTTTTGCGAAACGACATTCCTTCGCCGCTCGCGCCGGAAAGCGACGAGGAAAAAGTTCAGCCTGAAAAAAGAGACGAGCCGCCGGTGAAACTGCCTTCGGTTACGCCTTCGCCCGCGCCTTCGGCAACACCGGCTGAAGCGCCCGCTGAAACTCCGGCTGCTTCGCCGACGCCCGCGCCCGCCGATCAGCCGAAACCGGCTGCGACGCCGCAAAAAGCGCCTGAGCCGACGCGAATTGATTTGGACGGCATTGACCAGCGCGTGATTTCTGTTTCGCAAATTCCGGCGCGAAATTATAACGGGCTTCACGCGGGCAAAGCGGGAATTCTTTATGTCACGGAAATTCCGGTCGCGCCGCAAACCGGACCGTTCGGCTTGACGCTCCATAAATTCGATTTGGAAAAGCGAACATTTGATCAGGTTCGTCCCGGAATTAATAATTTTCGCGTTTCGGCAAACGGCGAGAAAATGCTTTTCCAGCAAGGTCCCGCCTGGAATTTGATTTCGACCGGTCCTCCGACGCCTCCGGGACAAGGAATTGTTAAAACCGCCGATATGGAAGTTTATGTTGACCCGCGCGTTGAATGGAAACAGATGTTCAACGAAATCTGGCGCGGGCAGCGAGATTTCTTTTATGACCCGAACACGCACGGACTCGACATCGAAAAAGCGAAAAGATTATACGCGCCATATGTTGACGCAATCGCGCACCGCGATGATTTGAATTATCTTTTCCGCGAGATGCTCAACCAAATGACGGTCGGGCATATGTATATCGGCGGCGGCGACCAGCAGCGACCGGCGACGGTTCCCGGCGGATTGCTCGGCGCGGATTATCGTGTTGAAAACGGTCGTTATCGTTTCGCCCGCGTTTATAACGGCGAAAATTGGAATCCGCAGCTTCGCGCGCCTTTGACAATGCCGGGCGTAAATGTCAAGGCGGGCGAATATTTGATTGCCGTCAACGGTCGGGATGTTCGAGCGACGGACAACATTTATAAATTCTTCGAAAGCACGGCAAATAAACAAATCGTCATCAAAGTCGGCGCAAGCCCTGACGGCAAAGACGCGCGGCAGGTGACGGTCGTTCCGGTTGCCAACGAAAACGGTTTGCGAAATCTCGCCTGGATTGAAGACAACCGCCGAAAGGTTGACCAGATGAGCGGCGGCAGGCTCGCTTACGTTTACATTCCGAACACGGGCGGTCCCGGCTACACCAGCTTTAACCGTTATTTCTTTGCACAGACGAATAAACACGGGGCTGTCATTGACGAACGGTTTAACGGCGGCGGTCTTCTGGCGGATTACGTCGTCGAATATCTGAATCGCCAGCAGCTTGCAAAAATCGCTTTCCGCGACGGCAAAGACTGGAACGTTCCGGCGGGCGCGATTTACGGACCGAAAGTGATGCTCATTAACGAGCTTGCCGGTTCGGGCGGCGACGCGATGCCGTGGTTTTTCAAAAAACTTAAAGTCGGTCCGCTCATCGGCAAACGCACCTGGGGCGGACTTGTTCGCGCTTCGGGAATTCCGACTTTGATGGACGGCGGCAGCATTCGCGCTCCGAACGGCGCGGTTTACGGCTTAAACGGCGAATGGGAAGTTGAAAACGTCGGCGTCGCGCCGGACATCGAGGTCGAATACGACCCGGCGGCGTGGCGCGCGGGACGCGATCCGCAACTTGAAAAAGCCATCGAATGGCTGCTGGCTGAACTTGAGAAAAATCCGCCGAAGGAATATAAGCGTCCGGCTTACCCGGATTATCACAAAGGAAACGGATTGGGTAAACCATAACGATTTTGGATTTTGGATTTTGGATTTTAGATATTGGATTTGCTCGCGTGATTGACCATAAGGTTGTTCAAAGCGGTTTCAATCAATGAACTGGTTCAAATTCTAAGGTAAATAAATCCAAAATCCAAAATCTAAAATCCAAAATAGAATTGATAGGAGAAATTAATGAAAAGAACAGTCTTAGGATTTTTAATTTTACTGACCGCCTCAATCGTAGTTTTCGCGCAAAGCGAAACGCCGATGTTGTTTCGTCAGCCGACAATGAATAAAACCGATATTGTTTTTGTTTTCGCGGGTGATTTATGGCGAGTTTCGCGCAGCGGCGGGGCTGCCGAACGTTTGACCAGCGGCACGGGCAACGAAACGAATCCGATATTTTCGCCGGACGGCAACTGGATCGCTTTCACCGGAGAATACGACGGCAATGTGGATGCTTACGTTATTCCTTCAACTGGCGGAGAACCGCGCCGCATTACTTATCACGCCGGTAACGACGGTGTGATCGGGTGGACGCCTGACGGAAATTCCGTTGTTTTTCTATCGGGGCGCTCTGCCGGAATGCCCGCCGCGAAAATGTATACGATGCCTGTCAGCGGCGCGGGCTTGCCGAATGAATTGCCTTTTCCGATGGCGGGCGGCGGCGCGTCGTTTTCACCGGACGGCGGGCGCATCGCTTATATGCCGCTTTCTCCGGCTTTTCAGCAGTGGAAAAAATATCGCGGCGGGCGGACGACTAAAATCTGGATCGGAAATCTGTCGGATTCGAGCGTCGAAGAAATTCCGCGCCAGAATTCAAACGATTATGCGCCGCTCTGGATAGGCGATAAGATTTATTTTTTGTCAGACCGCAACGGTAGAAACGTGACGCTTTATTCCTACGACACCAATACTAAAAAAGTCGCGCAGGCAATCAATAACGACGGGCTTGATTTGAAAACGATTTCCGCCGGACCGGACGGAATCGTCTATGAACAATTCGGCTCGATAAACATTTTCAATCCTTCTTCCGGGAAAGCGAGCAAAGTTAATATCACCTTAAACGGCGATTTGCCGCAGGTTCGCCCGCGTTATGAAAAAGTCGCGCAGAGAGTTCAAAATGTGGCTATTTCAGCGGCGGGCGCGCGGGCGGTTTTTGAAGCTCGCGGCGAAATTTTGAGCGTTCCGGCGGAAAAGGGAAACGCGCGAAATTTGACGAACACGCCGGGCATTATGGAACGCGATCCCGCCTGGTCGCCCGACGGAAAATGGATTGCTTATTTTTCCGATGAATCCGGCGAATACGCTTTGCATTTGCGAGATCAAACGGGAATGGGCGAGGTCAAAAAAATCAGTCTCGGAAATCCTTCGTCATATTTTTACACGCCGAAATTTTCGCCCGACAGTAAAAAGATTCTTTTTACAGACAAGCGCCTGAACATCTGGTATCTCGACCTCGATAAAGGAACATCGGTCAAGGTTGACACGAACACTTTTGAAAATCCGTTTCCCGTTCTCGATCCGAATTGGTCGCCTGACAGCAAATGGATTGTTTACACAAAACAGCTCAGAAATCGCCTCTGCGCGGTTCACGTTTTTTCGCTTGATTCGGGTAAAACAACACAGGTCACCGATGGAATGAGCGATGCGCGTTATGCCGCGTTTGATAAAAACGGCAAATACGTTTATTTCAC
The DNA here is from genome assembly GCA_035462935.1 of Pyrinomonadaceae bacterium. Taxonomy (GTDB): domain Bacteria; phylum Acidobacteriota; class Blastocatellia; order Pyrinomonadales; family Pyrinomonadaceae; genus DATHTS01. Next base: position 17,816 of record DATHTS010000860.1, on the reverse strand, counting down.
CGCCAGCACAAATAACGGACCGACAACCGGCTGGCTCGATATGTCAAGCTTCCCGTTTCAAACAACGAGCAGCGTTTACGCCGTAGTTCTAAAAAATACCGATCCTTCGCCGCTCGCGCCGGAAAGCGATGAGGAAAAACCGCAGGACGAAGCGCCGAAACCGCCGCGAGCGCCGGGCGCAAAACCCGAACCGGTCGTCGTGACGATTGATCTCGACAAAATCGGTCAGCGAATCGTCGCGCTGCCGCTTCCGGCTCGCAATTATCAGGGACTCGTGACGGGCAAAGCCGGAACGTTCTTTTTAGTCGAAGCCGTTCCGCCTTCCGGCACGGGAACGACGCCGCAAATCGGCGCGACAATTCACCGCTTCGAAATGGACAAACGCAAAGCGGAGAAAATTCTCGACGGCGTAACGCAGTTTGACGTTTCGGCAAACGGTGAAAAAATGCTGTTCGGGCAATTTCCGGGGCGTTTTACGATTGCCTCAACAGTTACGCCTTTGAAACCGGGCGAAGGCGTTCTAAATGTCGGCGATATGGAAGTTTACGTTGACCCGCGCGCCGAATGGCAGCAGATGTATCGGGAAGCCTGGCGCGTCCAGCGCGACTTTTTCTACGACCCGAATTTTCACGGTTTGAACATCAAAGCGGCGGAAGAAAAGTATCGTCCGTTTTTAAATGGAATCGCCAGCCGCGCTGATCTGAATTATCTCTTTCAGGAAATGCTCGGAAATTTGGTGGTCGGTCACCATAACTCGGGCGGCGGAGATTCGCCGCAGCCGACGCGCTACACGGGCGGGCTGCTCGGCGCGGATTATCGAATCGAAAACGGTCGCTATCGCTTCGCCAAAATTTACGACGGCGAAAACTGGAATCCCGGATTGTTTGCGCCGCTCACCCAGCCGGGCGTGAATGTCAAAGAAGGCGAGTATTTAATCGCGGTCAACGGGCGCGAAGTCCGCGCGACCGACAACATTTATTCTTTCTTCCAGCAAACCGCCGGAAAACAAATCGTTATCAAAGTTGGCGCAAGCGCGGACGGAAAAGACGCGCGTCAGGTGACGGTCGTTCCGGTGGCAAACGAGGGCGGGTTGAGAAATCTCGCCTGGATTGAAGGCAATCGCCGCAAAGTTTCCGAGTTGAGCGGCGGCAAACTCGCCTACGTTTATCTGCCGAACACCGGCGGCGCGGGCTACACGAATTTCAACCGTTACTATTTTGCCCAGATTGACCGCGAAGGCGCTGTCATTGACGAGCGATTTAACGGCGGCGGCAGCGCGGCGGATTATATGATCGCTTATATGAGCCGCCCGCTGATGAACTACTGGTCAACGCGCGAAGGCGAGGATTTTACAACGCCCGTTGCCGCGATTTACGGTCCGAAGACGATGATTATCAACGAATATTCGAGTTCGGGCGGCGACCTTTTGCCGTTTTTGTTCCGTCAAAATAAACTCGGCGCGCTGGTCGGCAAGCGCACCTGGGGCGGGCTTGTCGGCATTTACAATTACCCGGTTCTAATGGACGGCGGTCAGGTAACTGCGCCGCGAGTCGCTTTCAGAAACGCGCAGGGCGAGCTTGACGTTGAAAACAAAGGCGTCGCGCCGGATATCGAAGTTGATCTCGATCCGAAAATCTGGCGGCAGGGACGCGATATTCAGCTCGAAAAAGCCGTCGAAGTCACGTTAGCCGAGATTAAAAGGAATCCGGTTCGCAAACCTGCAAAAGGAGCTTTTCCGAATTATCAAAAGGCTCGATAACCGTTAGTTTGAGTTAGGAGAAAACGAGAAATCGCTTTGGATTAAATGATTTATGTCAAAAAAATCATTTAATCCAAAGCGATTTCTTTTACCAAGTTGCGTGAAAATATGAGAAAAAAACTCCCCTCCTTTTTCAAGGAGGGGTGGCGCGTCAGCGCCGGGGTGGTTTCTTCTGTTTAATCATTGCAGTTCTCAATCAAAACTAACCACCCTGCCCTAAAGGGCATCCCTCCTTAAAAAGGAGGGAAATTATTTCTTGTTTATTTACGCCTGCTTGGTATTACTATACCTTATGTCTTCCGCCGAGACTTGCCACAACCGCTACTAATTCTGCGGGTTCGACCGGCTTCGGAAGATGGATTTGAAATCCGGCTCGAAGCACGCGCATACGGTCTTCAACCCGGGCGTATGCGGTGAGAGCCGCCGCGGGAATCTGCCCGCCTTCATCGGCGGATAAAGCCCTGACTTTTTTAATCAAAGAGTATCCGTCCTCTCCGGGCATACCCAGGTCGCTTAACAGAATATCCGGTCGCAGCTCTTTTATCGCCTTTAGTCCGGCGGCGGCGGAATTAACTTCGGTTACTTTCGCGCCGCATTGTTCGAGAACGGTTGTTACAAGCCTGCGTCCGTCATCTTCATCATCTACTACCAGAATGTGCAGTCCTTCCAATTCCGGCGTGCATTCGAATGGAATATTTTTGCCGCCGGTCGGATGAACCCGTTCGGCAGATTCAGTGGAGACATCAATTGAGCGCAAAGCAATCAAAGGCAGTCTTACGGTAAACGTCGAACCTTGTTCCGAACCTCCGCTTTCCGCTTCGACTGTGCCTCCGTGCATTTCCACTAAATGGCGCACAATTGCCAAACCCAGCCCCAAACCGCCGTGCTGCCTGGTGGTTGCCGAATCCGCTTGTCGAAAGCGGTCAAAGATAAAGGGCAAAACTTTAGGTGAAATTCCGATTCCCGTATCCGTTACAATAATTTCTACGTGAGAATTTACCCGTTCCAGACGAATCTGCACCCGCCCGCCTTTCGGGGTAAATTTTACCGCGTTTGAAAGAAGATTCCAGATTATTTGCTGGAGACGGTTCGGGTCGCCGGAAACCATACTGTTGCCGTAATCGAGAACTCTCTGCAAACGAATCTCTTTCGCTTCCGCCGCCGGCAAAACCGATTCGACCGCCGATTCAACCACAGAAGAGAGTTCAACGGGACGAATTTCCAGCTTTAGTTTCCCGGAAATGATTCGGGATACGTCTAAAATATCATCAATAAGCTGCGATTGGACGCGGGCGTTGCGCTGGATTGTTTCGAGCGCGCGCTGACGGGCATTTTCATCCAGCCTGCTGTCGCTCATCATCTTCGACCAGCCTAAAATTGCATTCAGCGGAGTTCTAAGTTCATGCGAAAGCGTGGCGAGAAATTCATCCTTGGCGCGGTTGGCTTCTTCCGCGTCTTTCCTAGCTCGCACCTGCTCGGTAATTTCCACCCCGTGAACAAAGATGCCGGAAACCGAACCGTCAGCCTCGAAAATCGGCTGGTAAACGAAATCAACAAAACATTCTTCCAAAGGCGCTCCCGGCTCGCGCTGTAAAAGCACACGGATTTCACGACCGGTAAAAGCCTCGCCCGATTGAAAGACATTATCAAGCAGTTTGAAAAAACCTTGCCCTTCTACTTCCGGCAGCGCCTCACGAACGGTTTTTCCGATCACATCGCGGTGTCCGATGAGCTGTAGATAAGCCGGATTCGTCAACTCGAAAACGTGTTCCGGTCCGCGCAAAGTTGCGACGAAAGCCGGCGCTTTCGTAAAAAGATACTGCAATCTCGCACGCTCCGCTTCCAACTGTTTCAGCAGTTTTTCGCGTTCCTGTTCCGCCTGTTTACGTTCGGTAATATCTATATAAGTTCCGAGACAGGTAACGGCGCGTCTCGATTCGCCCTCGCCGTCAAAAAAAACGCGCCCGCGCACTCTGATCCAGCGAATTTCGCCGTCGGCGCGAAAAATACGCTGCTCAACTTCAAATTCGTCGGAACCGGTCGGAGCGAGCGCGGCTGAAACGCTTTGCATTACATAATCGAGGTCGTCCGGGTGAAAACGCGACTGCACTTTACTAAAAGTCAGCGGCTCATCTTTCTCAAAGCCGTATATTTCACGCCCGATTTCATCGGTTTCCACCGCGTCCGTGAGCAAATCGATTTCAAACGCGCTGGTTTGAGCAATATCGAGGGCTAAACGAAGCCGCGCGTCGGATTTTCGAAGCTCTTCTTCCGCCTGCTTGCGTTCCGTTATGTCTATTCCGATACCGTAAACTTTTGTGGGTTTCCCGCCGGGCGCGTAAACAGCCCGCCCGCGCCCTTCCATCCAGTGCGTGTCGCCGTCAGGATGTTGGAAACGAAACTCGATTGTATAGTCTTTATGTTCGTCTAAGGCTTTCCAGATTTCGCCCTTGATGCGTTCCCGGTCAGACGGATAAACATAATCGTAAAAACCGTTTATAGAACCGGAGAAAGCTCCGGTCGGAAGCCCGAAAATCGCTTCCAGTTCCTCGCTCCATTCCACGCTGTCCTTTAATAAGTCGCGCGACCACGCTCCCATTCTGCTGCCGCTCATCGCCAGGCGCAGCATTTCCCGGCTTTCGCGCAATTTTTCTTCTGCCAGCTTGATCTGCGTAATTTCACGGGCGATTTTTGAGGCTCCGATGATTTTCCCTTCGCCGTCTTTTATTGGCGAAACGGTCAGAGAAATGTCAATTAATTTGCCGTCTTTTCTCCGGCGAACGGTTTCATAATGCTCGACACGCTCGCCGGCTCTAATCTTTGCGAGAATCTCCGCTTCTTCACCGTGGCGCTCAGGCGGAATCAACATTAAAACCGGCTTTCCGATTGCCTCTTCCGCCGAATAACCGAAAATATTCTCCGCGCTTTTATTCCAACTGCTGATAATCCCGTCCAGCGTCTTGCTGATAATGGCGTCGTCCGCCGACTCAACCAGCGCGGATAACCAGTATGCGGCAATATTGTCGCCGAGCAGTGTATTTTCTCTTCCTTTTATTTCCTTGTCGTCTGGCGATTTCCCTCGTTCGTTTTCCTTTTCCATTAGTTTTAAAGCGTAACAGACTGCAAACCAAATTTTCTCAAATCAAAACAAATATATCAATTTAATGTGTTTAACTGCGTGAAGATTAAGAATTAAGAATTTAAGTTTCAAATCCTTCGTCAAATGAAATAATATTTTATCAATATTTGAAATGCCGAATATTACGTTTATTTCTTTCGAGTTTCGGCGCGGAAATAGATTTTTTTGAGATAAGGAAAATGGAAAGAAGGAATTTATTAATCGGCGGAATTATGGCGGCGCTTATCGTTGTAACCGTAATTTTCGTCTATGACATTATTAGAAGAAGCCCGGATATAAAGTATGTCCCGACTCCGCAAAAGGTCGTTAATAAAATGCTGGAAACGGCAAAAGTCGGCGAAAACGATGTGGTTTACGATCTGGGTTCGGGCGACGGACGCATTCCGATTGCGGCTGTCAAAGATTTCGGCGCAAAACGCGGCGCGGGCGTTGACATTGACCCGGAGTTAATCAGAAAAGCCAATGAAAACGCGCAGGCGGCGGGCGTTGCCGATAGAGTCGAATTTATTCAGGATGATTTATTCAGAATAGATATTAGCGAGGCGACGGTTGTAACTCTTTATCTCGGAAACGAGTTAAATCGAAAACTGCGCCCGCATCTGCTCGAAAAATTAAAACCGGGGACGCGCATTGTTTCCCACAACTACGATATGGGCGATTGGAAGCCGGAGCAGACAATCAAGATTGAAAATTCGACCGTTTATTATTGGACTGTGCCGGAAAGGTGAGATTATCGCATTGAGAGTCCACGTTTATGGTGTTTGATTATATAAAGCTGTAAAAAAGTAAAAGGATGTTTCTTGCTGGGAGCGCAGGCGGCTCGCCTGCAATGAGCGCGAAAGCGCGAAAACTAAGGTTCAGTTAAAGAGCGGTTTGATTAAACACAGCTACGCTGCTCACGCAGCGTTTGCAGGCGAGCCGCCTGCGCTCCAGTCGAAACCGCTTTTCTTTTTATTGCGGCATTTATTTTTCAACCTGATTTGTCGTTACTTTAGCAATTAAATGTGATTTATAAGTATTCTTCAGCCTTTCGGTTAAGTTATTATAATCGCCCGCCGGTATGATAAAGTGGGAATAATTGACAAGTTTTGAAATCTAATAAAATCCAATTCGTAAAATTATATTTTGCCGAAGAATGCATATAAATCGTTTTAAGGAGGAAAAAATGGCGGAAGAATGTAACCATTTTGAGGAAATTAAATTAACTGCTGAGGAAGAGGAGCTGTTAAAGGATTTGCCGGAGCTCTCGGAACTCGGCGAAGCGCGCCGCAAATTTTTAGCGCAGGCGGGCGCGATGGGTTTGGGAGCGTTTGCCTTGAATCTTTTGGCTCAGGAAGACATTCTCGCGCGTATCGAAACCTCCGGGGAAGCGATGTTCGCGCCCGTCGCGGAAGAAAACGCGGTTACGGTAAAGCTGAATATCAACGGCGCGGAAAAAACTTTAACGCTTGATTCGCGCGTTACTTTGCTTGATGCGCTGCGGGAAAGATTAGGATTGACCGGCTCGAAAAAAGGCTGCGATCACGGGCAGTGCGGCGCCTGCACGGTGATTGTTGACGGGCGGCGCGTGTTGTCCTGCCTGACGCTTTCAGCAAGCTGCGAAGGCAAAACCGTAACGACGATTGAAGGCTTGGCAAAGGGAAGCGAGCTTCACCCTCTCCAGGCATCTTTTATCAAGCACGACGGTTTTCAGTGCGGCTACTGCACGCCGGGACAGATTTGTTCGGCAGTCGCGCTGATGCAGGAAGCGAAAAACGGGGAAGTCAGCTACGTCACGGCGGATGTTCGTCAAAAAGCGCGTTCGATCACGCTTTCCGACGACGAAATCCGCGAAAGAATGTCGGGAAATCTTTGCCGCTGCGGAGCTTATCCGAATATTATCAAGGCGATTCAGGAAGTTCACAGCGGGAAAGAGCAAGCGCAAACGTGGAATTTTCACACGCCCGGCGAAGATTTAGTCGAAAACAAAACGGAGGTGGATGGCGATGAGACCGTTTAAGTATTCAAGAGCCGCCGACGCGGGAAATGCGGTAAAACAAGTTTCCGCAAACAATCAGGCGAAATTCCTTGCGGGCGGAACAAACCTGCTGGATTTGATGAAGGAAGATGTCGAGCGTCCGAATGAATTGGTTGATGTTACACGGCTGAATTTCACACAAATCAAAACGACGAACGGCGGCGTTTCAATTGGCGCTCTGGCGAAAAACACCGACACGGCAAATCACCCGCTGATTCGTCAAAATTATCCGCTTTTGACGCAAGCGATTCTGGCGGGCGCGTCGCAGCAGATTCGCAATATGGCGACGAACGGCGGCAATCTTTTGCAAAGAACGCGCTGCCCGTATTTTTACGATACGGCGATGCCGTGCAATAAACGAGAACCAGGAACAGGCTGCGGCGCTCTGGAAGGAATCAACCGGATGCACGCTGTTTTCGGCTGGTCAAACGAATGTGTCGCCGTTCATCCCTCGGATATGTGCGTCGCGCTCGTCGCGCTTGATGCCGTCGTTAAAGTTCAAGGCGCGGACGGAAAGGAACGTTCGATTCCTTTCGCCGATTTTCACCGTTTGCCGGGAAATGCGCCGCAAAAAGATACGAATTTGAATCAGGGCGAGCTGATAACCTCCATCGAAATTCCGAAAAACAATTTTGCGGGCAAATCTTATTATCTAAAAGTGCGCGACCGCGCCTCTTACGCCTTCGCGCTGGTTTCCGTAGCGGCGGCGCTGGAAACAAGCGGCAATAAAATCAAACAGGCGCGAATCGCATTGGGCGGCGTCGCGCACAAACCCTGGCGGGCGGCGGAAGCCGAGAAGTTTTTAATCGGAAAAGACGCGACCGAAGCGAATTTCAAAGCGGCGGCGGAAGCGGAAATGAAAAACGCGAAACCGCTCGAACATAATAAATTCAAAGTCGAACTCGGAAAACGCGCGATTGTCCGCGCTCTGACGGTCGCCGCAAGCGGAGGAAAAGCTTAATGATCGGGCGAACGCAGTTATCGGAAGTCGAAGAACCGCTTGAAGATTTATTGGAAACGCCGACGCTCGAAAGCCTCGCCGATGAGTCGGAAATTCGCCGCGTCGTGGATGAAATTGACAACCTCTGCGACCGGAAGGATTGGGAAAAACTTCGTTCGTTTTTCACCGATGAAGTTGAAGCGGATTTCACGTCTCTGGCAGGCGGCGAAGCTTCGACAATTAAAACCGACGATTTTATCGGCGCGTGGAAAAAGAATCTATTTGCGGAAAAGAAAACCTTTCATCAGCGCGGAAATCATCGAATTAAAATCAGCGGCGACAAGGCGGAGGTTTTCTCGAAGGCTTATGCTTTTAATCTTCTGGAAGAAGGCGAAATCACGGGGCTTTGGGAGGTCTGGGGAAATTACACGCATACATTAACCAGAACTGAAACGGGCTGGAAATGTTCGGGAATGACTCTGGAAGTTATTCACCAGCGCGGCGACGAAAGTGTCAGAACCTTTATTCCCGGCGAAGCGGAGAAATAAAATGAGCGAAAAGAGCAAAAAAATCGGGCAGGCGATAGACAGAATTGACGGGCTTTTGAAAGTTACGGGCGCGGCACAATACTCAACCGATTTTCCGGTAAAAGAAGTCGCTCACGCATTTCTCATCAAAAGCACGATTGCAGCGGGAAAAATTCTCGATATTGACGCGGGCGCAACGGAAAAAGCGCCCGGCGTTATCGCCGTTATCACGCACAAAAACGCGCCACGGCTCAAATCAACCAATTTCCTGCGCGGCGGCGGAATTCTGCAAAGCGATAAAGTTGAATATTACGGTCAAAACATCGGCGTTGTCGTTGCGGAGACCTTCGAGCAGGCGCGACACGCGGCGAACTTGATTAAAGTCAATTATGAGAAAGCGGAAGCGAAGGTTGATTTCAAAAAGCACGAAAAAGAAGCCGTAAGTCCGAAAGATGAAAGTCGTCAGGACGCGGTGCGCGGCAATGTCGAGACAACTTTCCAAAACGCCGAATTTAAGGTTGACGAAATTTACGAAACGCCGATTGAGCATCATCAACCGATGGCGCCGCATGCGACGATTGCGGTTTGGGAATCGCCTGAAAAGTTGACGCTTTATAACGAATCGCAGATTGTCAATGGCGTTCAGGGCGCGCTCGCCGGAACATTCGGGCTTAACCGCCAAAATGTCCGCGTCGTCACGCCGCACATCGGCGGCGGCTTCGGCTCGAAAGGCGGCGCGTGGGGGCACGTCGTAATCGCCGCTCTCGCCGCACAGGTCGTAAAACGTCCGGTCAAGCTCGCTTTGACGCGGCAGATGATGTTTAATTCGGTCGGTCTGCGGCAGAGAAATGTGCAGCATTTGCGGCTTGCGGCGACGAAAGACGGAAAACTAACCGCGCTCACGCACGAAACGACGACGCATTGCGCGGCGAACAGCGAATTTATCGAGCCCTGCGGCGATTGCTCGAAGTTGATGTATGACACGCCGCATTCCAAGATTTCCTATCGCGTCATACCGATGAATATTATTATCCCGACATTTACGCGCGCGCCGGGAAAATCAACGGGAAGTTTCGCCCTCGAATCGGCGATTGACGAACTCGCTTATAAATTAAAAATTGATCCGGTCGAGTTTCGCATTAAAAACGAACCCGCGAAAGACCCGTCGAATGGAAAGCCTTGGTCGTCGCGCTCGCTGGTAGAATGTTTGAAAAAAGGCGCGGAAGTTTTCGGCTGGTCAAAGCGTAAAATGGAACCAGCTCAAAATCGTCAGGGCAATTATTTAATCGGTTACGGCGTCGGTTGCGGAACTTATCCGGCGCGTCAGCGCGACACTTCCGCGATTGTAAAATTAACGCGAAGCGGCAGCGACGTGAGCGCGAGCATCGAGCTTGCCGCCAGCGATTTGGGAACGGGAACATACACGATTGTCGCGCAGACGGCGGCTGACGGTCTGGGTTTGCCGATGCACAAGGTCGGCGTCAAAATCGGCGATTCGAATTTGCCGCCCGCCGCAGGTTCGGTTGGTTCGGTCGGCGCAGCGAGTTTCGCAAACGCCGTCAATGACGCCTGCGTGAAAATTACCGATGAATTGATCGCCAAATCCGGCAAGGCTTTTGAAATTCGCCCGACTGCCGCCGAGTTGATGGTTTCCGAAAATTTGAGCGAATTTCAAACCCGCGTGGATGCAAAGCCGCCGGAGGATGCGGAAAAATATTCGTCGCACGCTTTTAACGCGAATTTCGCGGAAGTCTGGGTCGAAGAATCAACCGGAATGGTGAGAGTTCCGCGCTTCGTTGCCGCGACAGGCGCGGGCAGAATTCTGAATCCGAAAACCTCGGAATCGCAGGTTATCGGCGGCGTCATCTGGGGAATCGGGATGGCTTTGACGGAAGAATCCGTTCTTGACCCGCGCTGGGGCAATTTCGTTACGCGCTCATTTGCCGAATACCACATTCCCGCAAATCTGGACATCGGAAAGATTGAAACGATTTTCGTCAACGAGGAAGACCTATACGTCAATAAAATGGGCATAAAAGGCATCGGCGAAGTTGGCATCGCGGGCGTCGCCGCGGCTGTCGCCAACGCGATTTTTAACGCGACCGGCAAGCGCGTGCGCGAATTGCCGATTACGCCGGATAAACTTTTATAAAGGATGAGGGATGAAGGATGAAAAAAAACTGCTTTCTTTAAATTCATCCTTCATCCTTCATCCCTAAAAAATTATGAAATACATCGGAAAGGAAATGAGTCGCGTTGACGGCGTGGCGAAAGTTACCGGGCAGGCGAAATACGCTTATGAATTTCAGGTCAAAGATGTCGCTTACGGCTTTATCGTGCAGAGCGAGATTGCCAAAGGCGCGATTAAATCAATTGACACGAGCGAGGCGGGAAAGCAGTCCGGCGTGATAAAGATTTTCACGCACCTGAATTCGGTGAAATCACAGGCGAAAGGCAATGCGTTTGCCGCTTTGCAGACCGAGAAAATCGTTTTCAGCGGTCAGCCGATTGCGCTCGTCGTTGCCGAAACATTCGAGCAGGCGCGTTTTGCGGCGCGGCTCGTCAAGGCGACTTACGCGGAAGAAAAATCGCTGACCGACACGATGAAGGCACAGCCTGTGGCGGCTCGCGGACCGAAGCCGCGCGGAAATCCGGCGGAATCCTTTAAAAATTCGCCCGTCAAAATCGAAGCCGAATACACGATTCCGATTGAGCATCACAACCCGATGGAGCCGCACGCGGCGATTGCCGTTTGGGAAGGCGAAAAACTGACGCTGTTTGATAAATCGCAGGGCGTTTACGGCGTGCGCGGGCATCTGGCGCAGAGCTTCGGAATTCCGGCGGAAAACGTGCAGGTCGTTTCGCCGTTTGTCGGCGGCGCTTTCGGCTCGTCTTTGAATCCGAATTATTACCCGTTTCTGACGGCGATGGCGGCGCGGGAAATTAAGCGTCCGGTGAAGGTAAATTACACCCGGCGGCAGATGTTCACCGGACACGGCTATCGCCCATATACCTGGCAGAAAGTTTCCATCGGCGCTACGAAAGACGGAAAACTTCAATCAATCATTCACGAAGCAATCGGAAACACCTCGACATTTGAAGATTTTACGGAAAATCCGAACGACTTCGGGCGCACGCTTTATGAATGCCCGAACTACGACACGCCTTACAAACTCGCCAAATTAGATTTGCCGACGCCAACCTGGATGCGCGCGCCGGGCGCGGTTTCGGGCGCGTTTGCGCTGGAATCGGCGATTGACGAACTGGCTTACGCGGTGAAAATTGACCCGCTCGAACTTCGTTTGATCAATTACGCCGAAAAAGACCCGGAAACCGGCAGGGAATTCTCCAGCAAGGCGCTACGCGAATGTTTTAAGCAGGGCGCGGCGAAATTCGGCTGGGAGCGGCGTAAATTCGAGCCGCGTTCGATGCGGGATGGAAAATGGTTGGTTGGTTGGGGAACCGCGATTGGAACTTGGAGTGCGATGCAGATGCCCGCTTCAATCAAGGTGGTTTACAAAGCTGACGGAACGGCTTCGGTCGGCAGCGCGACCGCCGACATCGGACCGGGAACTTACACGACAATCACAATCATTGCCGCTGAATTTCTGGGAATCGCGCCCGAAAAAATAAAATTCGAGTTAGGCGATACAAAATTGCCGCAAGCGCCCGTGCAGGGCGGCTCATTCACGACTGCCTCGGTCGGCTCGGCAATGCACGGCGCGGCGATGAATATTAAACAAAAGTTGTTTGATCTGGCGGTAAAAGAAACAAGTTCGCCGCTCGCGGGCGCGAAAGTCGAGGACACGGAATTGGCTGAAGGTTTTTTAAGATTAAAAAATGACACTTCAAAATCCGTCCCGGTCGGCGAATTGATGCGGAGAAATAATCTGACGGAAATCGTCGAAAATTACTCCTCAAAACCCGACCCGATTCGCCAGAAATACACGACACTGGCGCACGGAGCGCAGTTTGTCGAGGTTAAAGTTGACGAAGATTTGGGAATTATCAAAGTCGCCCGCGTCGTGGAGGCGACCGCCGTCGGGAGGGTTATGAACCCGAAAACCTCACATTCGCAGGAAATGGGCGGAGTCGTCTGGGGCATCGGGATGGCTTTGCAGGAACACACCGAGATTGACCACCGCTACGGGCGGATGATAACGACCGATCTGGCGAGCTATCACGTTCCCTGCAACGCCGACGTTCATCAGGTCGTGACAGATTTCGTCGAAGAAGAAGATAAAATCGTCAACGCGCTTGGCGTCAAGGGAATGGGCGAGCTTTGTATGGTCGGAGTTCCGGCGGCGATTGCCAACGCCGTTTTCCACGCAACCGGAAAGCGCGTGCGCGATTTGCCGATCACGGTTGATAAATTGTTGTGAACTTTTCCGAAAAACCGAAAATCGGCGTAATCATTCTCGCCGCCGGAAGCTCGAGCCGGATGAACGGCACGCCGAAACAATTGCTTAAATTTCAAGGCAAAACTCTTCTGCGGCGAGCCGCGGAAACGGCTTTGCAGGGTGGATTTTACAAGACGATTGTTGTTCTCGGCGCGAACCACAAAATTTTTCGGAAAGAAATTGAAGATTTGCCGCTGCAAATCGCGGTTAATGAAAATTGGCAAGGCGGTGTCAGTTCATCAATCAAAGCGGGATTATTGACTCTTTCCGAGGAAAATTTGGATGCGGTAATTTTTATGCTTTGCGACCAGCCGTTTGTTTCGGCGGAAATTTTACGGCGGCTTCGTGATGTTTTCGCAGAAACGAAAAAGGCGATTGTGGCGAGCGAATATGAAAATACAATCGGTGTTCCGGCTTTATTTGCACGCGAAATTTTTGACGAACTGCACAATTTGCAAAACGATGAAGGCGCTAAAAAAATTATAAAAAAAGATATGAATCGAACGGCGCTCGTCACCGTGCCGGAAGCGGCTTTCGATATTGACACCTTGCGGGATTACGAAGAACTCAAACGATTGAATTAATCGGGCGGAAGCGCGCGCGTCAGCAAGGGCGGGAAACAGTCGGCAGCGGCAGTTGGCGCTTGGCAGGAAAAACCGACTGCCTACTGCCGCTGCTTTCTGCCTACTTGAAAAAGCGTCCTTGCCCGCGCGGGCTTCCGCATTTATTAGTGTGAACAAAGAATTACTGGAAATCATAAAATATTTTGAGCAAAATCAGCCTGAATCAACCAAAACGGTTTTGGCGACGGTCGTGGACGTAAAAGGTTCGAGCTATCGTCTGCCCGGCGCGCGGATGTTGATTGGCGAAAACGGTGAAATGTTCGGGACGGTTTCGGGCGGCTGTCTGGAAGCCGACGTGTTGGAACGCGCCAGCCGCGTTTTGCAGAACGGTGAGGCGGAAATTTTTACATATGACACGACCGAGCATAAAGATTCGGTTTTTTCGCTGAATATGGGCTGTCGCGGCGTGATTCGGATTTTGCTCGAACCGATAAATGCCCGCGCTATGCTTGTCAGAGCATGGAAAGCTGCCTTTGAAAGGCAGGAACGACAGCTTATGGCGACCTTAATTTCAGGGGAAAGCTCGCCGAACATTCCACCCGGCGGCAGGATTTTTTATAGCGAAGCGGAGCAGTTTGATTTTGAAAATCTTCCTAAAATTTTTGAATCATCAAAGGAATTAATTGCCGACTGTCTGACATTTTTCGGGGAAAATGGTAAAGCGCAAATAAAAGATTATCAAACGGAACAGGGAAAATTTGAATTCTTTTTTGAAATTGTCTCGCCGCCGACAAATTTAATCGTTTTCGGGGCGGGCGCGGATGCAATCCCTGTCGCGGAGACGGCGAAGAATCTCGGCTGGCGCGTCTGCGTTGTTGACCACCGCACGGCTTTTGCCAATAAAGAAAGATTTCCCTCGGCGGACGAAATAATTTTAACGCGCCCGGAAAATCTAAATGTGAATTTTGCAATTGACGAAAACACAGTCGCCGTCGTTATGTCGCATAACTACGAGCACGACAAAGAAACGCTGCGCTTTTTATTAAATTCAAAAGTCCGCTACATCGGGGCGCTCGGACCGAAAAGGCGGACTGAAAATATCTTGCGCGAATGGCGCGAAGCGGGTGAAACATTTTCCGAGGAACAATTAAATAAACTTTACGCGCCAATCGGTCTGGACATTGGCGCCGATACGCCGGAATCAATCGCGCTTTCGATTATCGCGGAAATCAAAAGCGTTTTGACTAATCGAAAGGGCGGGTTTTTGCGACGAAGAAAAGTTTCTATCTATAACCGCTAAATGCTTGACATTACTTTTTCTCAAAACCGGCATCTTTATTCCAATCGCGTTAAAAGCCCGAATTCATAACCGATTTTTTCGATTTCCTCGCGGTTTAGAACCTTTCCTTCGCCAACGCGCTTTTTCAGTTTAAAAATCAACACCGCTTCATCAATTTTTTGGTAAAATTCGATGCGGTTAGCTTCAATTTTGTAATCGAGCAGTTCAGCCATTATCTCGGCGGTCGCGGCGTGTCCGACTGCCGATTCCACTGTTTCGGCTTCCCTGATAATCTGCCGCGCCTCGTTTATCGAAAGCGGTTTGAACTCGAATTTCCCGTAAACGGTCAAAACCGGCGCATTAAGTAAAACCAATCGTTTCATAAAAAATAGGTATTGAATTAAAAAAATAATGCGAATGAATTTTTGTTTCTGCCTCTGCTTCCTGATGAATAAAAAATTCGGGCGAATTCTTTCATCTTCCCCATTTTAATTTATTCCTTAAAACGTCGAAATAATTGCGATTCAGCGGCTGAACGAGATTAAAGCTCGTCCGGCTTTTGCGGATGACGACTTTATCCTGCGTTTTCATCGGGTAGCCGATTTGACCGTCGAGAGTTAAGACCACGCCTTCCGTATCGTTTTTCAATTGCAGGACGATTTCCGCCTCGTCAGACATAACAATCGGGCGGTTGGTCAGGGTGAACGGGCAAATCGGCGTCAAAATCATTGCATTCATCGAAGGATAGATAATCGGACCCCCGGCGGAAAGATTGTAAGCGGTCGAGCCGGTCGGCGTGGAGACTATAAGACCGTCGGCGCGGAAGGAGTTGACAAAAAGACTGTTGAAATAAACCTCGATTTCGATCATCCGCGCGACGACCGATTTATTTATAACGACATCATTTAGGACGCGCCCGGTGTTGAGGATGTCATTGCCGCGCAATTGCTGAACGTTGAGCATCACGCGGCGGTCAATTTCAAAATTTCCTTCGAGAATTCTTTCGAGCGCGGTAAAAGCTTCCTCGATGCGAAACTCGGTTAAATATCCGAGACTTCCGTAATTGATACCGAGAACCGGAATCTCGCGGTCGCCGACCAGCCGCGCCGTCGAAAGCATCGTGCCGTCGCCGCCGAGAACGACGATTAAATCGGATTCTTCCTGAAGCCTTCTCGTTTCGATTGATGCAATGTCGCAATGTTCCGAATTAACCTGTTCGGCTTCCTTATGCGGCGAGCCGACGAGCGCCACGCCGCGTTTTTCCAGCCACTCGGAAATGCTGCAAGCCGTCTGCCAAGCCTCTTGATGATTGGGCTTGACAACGATGCCGACGCATTTGATTTCAGGATTTATCATTGCGGAAAAAGATTTGGTTTATGATTAACTAAAAGTCTCGAAACTGCAAGTCCTTTACGAATCTTCATTAGCCAAATTAAAACACAAAAAAAGCAGAAGCCGAAACCTCTGCCGTTTGAGTTATAATGAACAAATATTTAATTTGATTTTTTCGTAAAAACCAGCACCGCCGAGGTTGTTCCGCGCGGCGTTTCCATATCGCGCGTAATTTTCAAGGTTTTGCCTTCGTCCAAAAGTTCCCAATTTTCTTTTGTGGTCACGGTTACTTCGCCCATTTGTGTATTCATCTTGGCGGTCGAAGTTAATTTTAATTTTCCGTCCTTTTCAAATTTGGCTTTGAGCGTTACGGGAATTTGTCCCATCGGCGATTCTCGCTGAATTTTGGTTTCTTTTCCGTCGAGACTGTAGGAAACGGTTCCGTCACCGCCGCCGAATCCGCCGCGACCACCGCCGCGTCCCATTCCCCCGCCGCTTCCTTCGGGCGGCGCGGCGCGTTTCGTTTTGCTTTCAACCTTTAATTCCTTGTCCGTCTGCGAAACATTTAAAGTCATTGATTCGATACGCATCTGCTCGGGCAGCTTACTTTTGCCCGCGTCGAGTTCCCAATTGCCTGCGAAATTAGTCGTTTTTTCCTGCGCGGAAACTGCCAATGCCATTGCAAACAGCGCAAATATCGCCGTTAAAACAAATCTGCTTTTCATAAAAATTTGCTCCTAAAATTTTGATTTGGAAATTATCCGCCGAGTTAGACGCTGCGGAAGAAAATTTAGTTTTAGAATTTCTGTAAAGAAATGTAAAGAAAATCGTGAGTCGTTAACTTTCGACTCACGATTTTCGATTCAGTTATTTTTTGCCCTGAAAATACTGTGTAACAATTTCCAGTAAAACAGCAACTACCACAGCCAGTATCAGATTAACGATAAAGCTGATCGTAAAGCCCAGAAGACTTTCCACCAGAGGAAAGACTATTAGTGAAAGCAGGAGGATATCCGCCAAAACGCTCGCAACTGACAGAACACCTATTCCGTTAGCGGTTTGTTCGGCAGAGTGGAGATGACTGTTTCTGTAGCCGTATAACCTGTAGATTTTTAATCCGACGGCTAACCAAATTCCGAAACGAGTCCAATTCGTAATACCGAGTTCGGTCATCAGATAACCGGTTGACAACAAGCCTAAAATCGGAATCAGGGAGAGTTTTTTGAACAAGGTTAAGATCACCAAAGCCAAAGTCATTATGACAAAGACAATCATCGGAATTTTGTGTGAAAAAGCGGTTGACCAGGATTCGCCGCCTTCCGGCGTAACCGTAAAGAAATCGCTGATAAAATTCGGGTTGAAATAATAAATCCCGAACAAAACAAACAGCAGAATCACCGGCAAAATAAACTGCGAGTTGATATACGGCACAAAGCGTTTTTCGCTCCGAAACTCTTCATCTTTGACCAAAACGCCCGCGCAAACTATGAAGAATGCAAACAGCGTCCCGATGACGGCAAGGTCGGTAACTTCCGTCAGATTCATAAACAACGCGGGAATTGCGACAACCAAACCGGTGATAATCGTGGAAAACCATGGTGTGCGGAAACGCGGATGGATTGACGAAAAGACTTTCGGCAAAAGACCGTCGCGGCTCATCGCCATCCACAGACGCGGTTGACCGATTTGGAAGACAAGGAAGACGGTTGCGAGGGCGATTACCGCGCTGACCGCAATAATTCCGGCTATCCAGGAAATGTCCGCGCCTTCCGGTCCGAAAGCGAAAGCAAGTGGATCGCCGACGTTGAGCCTCGTGTAATTGACCATTCCGGTCAAAACCAAAGCCAGCAAAATGTATAA
>DATHTS010000859.1:0-3920 GCA_035462935.1 Pyrinomonadaceae bacterium | reverse complement strand
ACAAGGTCGGCGGGGAAATTTGAACCACGAAACACGCGAAACAGGGCGAAAGTCCGCGAAATACTGTGAGGCAGATGTCTGGAGTAGCGAGGAGACGCCTAACAAGTCGCTGAAGCTGACTCGAGTCAGCTTGAATGCTTTTCGACAGCTTGCGTGCTTCTCTCGGTACCTGCTCGCAGCTTAGCTCCAGCGTTACGCCTCTACTCTTCAAAATCAGAATTGACTTTCAGTGTGACCAATAGTATTACTTTGGTTATGAGTGTTGCAAAAGTTACAATTTCTATCGAATCAAATCTTTTGAAAAAAGTTGACCGCCTTGTAAAGGAGCGTGTTTTTTCGAGTCGCAGCCAAGCTGTTCAATCCGCCGTTGAAGAAAAAGTTTCTCGTTTAGACAGTAATCGTCTGGCGCGTGAATGTGCCAAACTAAATAAAGCGGAAGAACAATCTTTAGCCGATTTGGGCTTGGCGAGTGAGGCGGAAGAATGGCTCGAATACTAAGAGGCGACATAATTTGGGCAAATCTTGACCCGACGCTTGGGCGCGAACAATCCGGTTCACGCCCCGTTTTGGTTTTGAGCGAGAATGTTTTTAATGATCATTCGGGAACAGTCATTGCTGTTGTTCTAACGAGTCAGCAGCCGAGCGCGAGTTTTCCGTTGACGTTTGAACTCTCCGACCCGGGTTTGCCGAAAAAGTCCTGGGTAAAGATCAGCCAGATTCGTACGCTTTCGACTGCGCGTTTAGGAAAGAAAATCGGCGCAGCGTCAGATGAAGAATTAGAAACGATTATCGAAGGATTGAACGAAATCATCGGCGGGGCATAAAAAATCAATGGAGCGGAGCGCGAAAAAGCCGCCTTCTTAAATGCTGCGGCTCGCCGCGCTCGCTCATCTCAATCGTTATACCAAGAATGAAACACACCGCAACTTTCACAAAAGATCGCTTAAAATTTATTGGCGTGTAAAAGAGCATAGATTGTTGTAAATTAATCTTCGGCTGAATGGTTTATTTAATTTTAGCAATAGCGTTCATTGTGCTGGTCGGGTTTGTTTATCAAAAATACAAATCTCTTCTTCCGCTTTTTGCCTCAAAATCCTCTGCGAGTTTTCACAATGCGGAGCTAGTCAAAACTCTTTTGAATCTTGATGAAAAGTCGTTCGATGAACTTCTCGTATTATACAAAATGGAATTCGGAGCGGGCGCGGCGAGATACGCCCGAAAGACTTATCAAAAATGGAAAGCCGGAAAAGTGCGCCCGAATCGGCAGACTTTCAGCCGTTTTCTTGTTCACCTGCCGAAGGTTATGAGCTATGATTTGAAGTGCGAAGTTTTGCGGCATTTGATGGAGGAATATTGCGCGAAGGATAAATATGAATTGACGGTTTATACCGACGATTGGGAAAGGACTTTAGAGCCTCTGGTCAGGAAGATTATTGACAAGCCTTACACAGCCGAACTGCCCGCGCCGATTGAGGAAAAACTGCGATGGCTGGCGGAAGGCGAGATGCAGGCGGCGCGGGATATTTTGAGAAAATCGCAGGTCGAAGAAGGCAAAATCGCCGTTTCGATGCTGCGGCAGGAGTTTGAGAATATCGAGAAATTGCTCGACAGCACCACAGGCAAACGCAAGGTAACGCATAAATTGAAGTTTCCATACGGGACGATCACGTTAAAAATTAAGAGGAGATGAACGAGGATGGAAGACGAGAAAAAAGAGCTTGTTCCTAAAAAGCAGTCACTTTTTCCGATTCAGGCGGAAGATATTGTTGACAACGCCTTACAAAATCTGGACGAAAAACAAGCGCGGGAAATAACCCGGAAAGCCGCCGATGAAGTCGTTCGCATTGCGGTGGAAAAGAGAAAGGCTGAATACCGAAACAGCGCCGCGCAGGAGGAAATGCAGAATCTCATCCGCAACGCTGATTTGCTGGACAAATCGGTCGGCGATTATAAAATCAACAGCACTTTTGAAACTGCTTCGGGAACGACCAATGTCGAAATCCGCAAATCTAAGCTGACATCGGCAAATATTATTGCGATAACAATTGGCTTAGCGGTCTTAGTTCTGCTGATAGTTTTTTTGGTTTTGCGAAATTAGATCGAGTCGTTTTTGTCTTTTCAAGCAAATAAAAATTTAATTTAGATTTGAAACCCGGATTCTTAGTTCCAGACGTTTTCTGTCCTCTTTCTTATCTAATCAAATCCAAGTTTATTGCTGTTCTCTTTAAATTCCGAAAAACTTTATTGACAATAACTACAAAAAGAAGTATAAAAATCCAAAATAGTAAAAGTTCGCCTGAAATTTAGCGTTTGCCGGTCATGAAAGTTAATTTTTCCTTGTTAAGCGAAAGCTCGATTTTGGCGTGGGATATTTGCAAATGAGGAGGAGATTATGAGGATTTTGGCAATTTTAGCTTTATTTGCTTTGGTTGGATTTGCAGATCAAGCTGTCGGACAGGATATCGCAAAGGTTGATGTGATTAAGTTTAATTGGAATATGTATAACATCGAATATGACGGCTCGCTTCTGCCTCTAAATACAAACAGCGCCAGGCGACCGACCAGAAGTAATCCCTCCCTTGAAAAGACGGTAGAACAACGCAGCCGCGATTTGGCAGTTGTCGAGCGCAGTTTGACAAAAAGCGGCGAACCCGGGCTAAGTGATTTTTATTTGTATGAATTAAAAGTAAAAAATTCAGATACAAAAACCATCAAATCTTTGTTTTGGGAATATCAAGCCAGCAATAAATCGAAATCGCCAACCGTTTTCATTCGGCAGTTTATATGTGCCGAGAAAATCAAGCCGAACGACAGCAAAACTTTGAAAACTATCAGTTTCCTGCCGCCAATCGGCGTGGTTGACGCATCGGTTTTGAGGGATAAAGATCAGCGAAATTATGCTATGGATATAATAATCAATCGGATCGAATATACGGACGGAACAGTCTGGCAGCGAACCGGTTGGGATTCTTCCAAAATAAAATCACTCGATTCCCCGGAGATTACCGATACGCTAAAATTTAATGATTGTGCCTTATTGTAGGCTTTCGGAATGTTTCTTCCGCTATAGGAAAATATTTTTGCATCTGCAATATTGCGAATATCTTCTATTTCTCTTCCTTTCACCTCTCCACAAAATTTCTTTATCAAATTTAATAATTTCCTAAGCCTTTTGAATTGAATGGTTTAGAGTCTTTGAATTCTCAATTTTAAAATAATTTGTGATAAGGCGAAAAAAAATGATGACAAACTATTAAAAATTTGTTACGATTTTTCGTATATCGGTTGAAAGGAAAGAAAGGGTTAGATTTTTAACAACCTTCGGAACGAATATTTCAACTAAATTGTTTGGAAAAGCCTGCGTTGAAGGACTTTTCCAAAATTTTTGTGACGCTTTGGGATAAGTTTCACAAACCTAGAACAAGGGGCTTAAAGGGTGTTTAATATAAAAGGAAGGAGAGTTTATGGCAGCAGCTAAACCAATGACATTAATTGATAGAATATTGCAAATTGACCATATCCAAGCACGTCGTTTTTCGAAATTAAGCGGCGCTGCTTTGGAAATTGCGACGGAGGGAGTTATTCGACATCTCAGGGCTTGCGCCCGGATGGATGTGAATCCTGATGCTTCCGCCGTGCGTGAAATTATTGACGATGCTTTAAATGGCAGACGGGTGTTTGCGGAAACGTCAAACGATATTCTCGCCGCCTAGTAGTTTTTATAATAGAAGTTATAATTGAAAACGACCGCCTCTTTTCGGCGGTCATTTTTTTCTTTAAAATTTGCGAAAAATCTTTTACGGCTCGGATTCTTCCTTTAGTTTCAAACGATAAAGCGTGTAATTTCCTAAACTCTCGCCCGCGTCGCGCTCATACCAGCGGTCGAGATTTTCCAAATTGTTATCGTCATTTGAATAAAC
>DATHTS010000858.1:0-2522 GCA_035462935.1 Pyrinomonadaceae bacterium | reverse complement strand
TCGTGACTTTTTTGATTTTTATTTGAAAAACTTATCAAATTCTGCTAACTTCCGCTTAGAAAAATCAAATTATCTCGGAGTCATTTATGAATCGTAACAGAGTTTTTTTGCTTTGGGTTTTATTGTTTAGCATTCACGTTGCTGCTTTCAGCCAGCAAGCTCAGCCGGATGCTTCCTTGCTCACGCTTGAGCGAATTTTTTCCACCAGCGATCTTAACCCGAAAGGCATCGGCGGGTTTCGCTGGCTCAAATCGGGCGACGGTTATTCCAAGCTCGAACGCTCGACGACGGTTGAGGGCGGACAGGATTTGGTCAGCTATGATGCGGCGACAAATCAGCGGACAGTTTTGCTTTCCGCCGAAAAATTGATTCCGAAAGGCGAGTCGAAGCCTTTGCCGATAAACGGCTACGAATGGTCGGCGGACAATACGCAAATGTTGATTTATACAAACTCGAAAAAAGTCTGGCGGCTCAATACGCGCGGCGATTACTGGGTTTTAAATTTGGCGACCGGCAATTTGAAAAAGCTCGGCGGCGACGCCAAGCCTTCGACGCTGATGTTTGCGAAATTTTCGCCAGACGGAACAAAAGTCGGCTACGTCAGGGAAAATAACATCTACGTCGAAAATGTGGCGGACGGCAAGATTACGCAATTGACGACCGACGGTTCGAGAACTTTGATAAACGGCACTTCGGATTGGGTCAACGAGGAAGAGTTTAACCTGCGCGATTGCTGGCGCTGGAGTCCTGACGGCAAATTAATCGCTTACTGGCAGTTTAACGCCGAAGGAATTAAAGATTTTGTTCTGGTTAATAACACCGATGACCTTTACCCGATTTTGACTTATATTCCGTATCCGAAAGCCGGGACGACCAATTCTGCGGTTCGTGTCGGAGTCGTCAGCGCCGACGGCGGTGAGACGAAATGGATGAACACGCCGGGAGATTTGCGAAATAATTACATTGCGATGATGGATTGGACGGACAATTCAAACGAAATTATTCTTCAGCATTTTAACCGCCTGCAAAACACGCTTCAATTGATGATTGCCGATGCTAAAACAGGCGCTACGCGAACAATTTTGACCGAGAAGGACGATGCGTGGATTGAGCTGACGATGACGAGAATGCGCTGGCTGGAAAACGGAAAACGTTTTCTTTGGATGAGCGAGCGCGGCGGCTGGCAGGACGTTTATTCGGTTTCGCGCGACGGCTCGAACGTAAAACTGATAACGATAGGCAATTTTGACGTTTTGAGTATTCAGGCAGTTGACGAAGCCGGCGGATGGCTTTATTACATCGCTTCGCCCAACAATGCGGCGCAGCGTTATCTTTACCGCTCGCGACTTGACGGTACGGGAATGCCGGAAAAAATCACGCCCGACGCGCAGCAAGGATGGCACAATTACAACATCTCGCCGAACAGCCGATGGGCAATTCATAACTACTCGTCATTCGGCAACGCGCCGAAATTTGAAATTGTCAATTTAGCAAATAAAACCGTTGCCCGCGTGATGGAAGACAATGCAGAATTACAGGCAAAACTCGACAAGCTGAAAAAAGGACCGCAGGAATTTTTCCGCATAGACATTGGCGAAGGCGTGAGCCTCGACGGGTGGATGATGAAACCGCCCGGTTTTGATCCGAACAAAAAATATCCGGTTTTATTTTACGCTTACGGCGAACCGGCGGGACAAACCGTGATTGATTTGTGGGACGGTTTCGCTTATCCGTGGCATTTGATGTTGACGCAGCAAGGCTATATCGTCGTCAGCGTTGACAACCGCGGAACGCCCGCGCCGCGCGGTCGCGCGTGGCGTAAAGCCATCTATCGCAAAAACGGTGTGGTAAATTCCGCAGATCAGGCAAACGCCGTCAAAGCGATTACCGCTAAAATGCCTTTCGTTGACGCTTCGCGCGTCGGTATCTGGGGCTGGAGCGGCGGCGGCGTCTCGACCTTGAACGCGATGTTTCGTTACCCGGACATTTACAAAATGGGAATGTCTGTCGCGCCGGTTCCCGACCAGCGTTTTTACGATACGATTTACACCGAGCGCTATATGGGACTTCCGCAGGAAAACGCCGCCGATTACAAGCAAAGCTCGCCGATTACTCACGCGGGCGGCTTAAAAGGCGATTTGCTGATTGTTCACGGCACGGGCGACGACAACGTTCATTATCAAGGCACGGAGGTTTTGATCAATAAATTGATCGAGCTGAATAAACCGTTCACGATGATGGCTTATCCAAATAGAACACACAGCATTTCCGAAGGAGAAGGCACGACGCGGCATTTGTTCGAGCTTTTAACTAGATATTTGAAAGAGCATTTACCGGCAGATGAGCGAAAAACTTTAGCTTATAACAACTAAGCGGATTTCGCTCATTTCCTCCATCGCGTATTTTAGACCTTCGCGCCCGAAGCCGGATTGTTTCACGCCGCCATACGGCATATTATCAACGCGAAAGGTCGGCACGTCGTTGATTATCACGCCGCCGTATTCGAGATTTTCCGAAGCGTA
>DATHTS010000857.1:0-7855 GCA_035462935.1 Pyrinomonadaceae bacterium | reverse complement strand
ATTGACTGCCACAACCGCCCGACTCATATTTATCTTCCGCCGAGCAGAGCCGTTGACGATTCGCTGTCGGCTGGAAAACTCGACGCAACGCTGCCGTTTTTGAAACTAAAAGCCGTCGAAGTTTTATCGCAGCCTTACAATACGAATGACGAAGCGGTGAATGCGATAGCCGCTAATTTTGACGCCTATTATCGAACAAATCACGCCGACATTTATTCGGCAAAGAAAGATTCGATAAATAACGCGGTGGCGGAGCTTCAGAGAATTTATCAAACATATTTCTTCCCCGAAATGAAAACCGATTGGCGAACTCACCCGAACAATATCGGGCATTTTAACGCTCAAGGCTGTTTCCGCTGTCACGATGGTCAGCATTTCAGCCGCGAAGGAAAAGTTATCAGAAACGACTGCAATATCTGTCACACGACGCTTGATCAAACCTTCGGCGGCAAGACCTTTATGCCGCAAAACGGGCAATTTCAGCATCCGGCAAATTTAGGCGACCGGGGAGCGTTTCAATGCGCCGTCTGTCACAAGGGCGACCGAGCTTTTAAGCATCCATTGAATCTCGGCGATATTTCGCGGTTTGAATGCGCGGAATGTCATAAAGGACAGAGTTTCAAGACGAGTTTTTAATTTAATAATATAATACTGAAACTGCTGAAGTAATTGATAAATGAAATTTGATAATTAATAAATCGCGCGGCAAGCGCGGCATTTATCAATTATCCGTTATCAAATATCATTTACTTCTGCGTTTTTTTACTTGGCGATAATATTATCCGACTACTTTACTTCATTTATTGCTTATTATAACTACCACATCAAAGCCGCTTTTCCTTTAAATGATTCCAAGCGGCAAATAGTAGCCTTTTCCTTTGAATTGTAAGCACAGGAAGAAACTCCGCCGCCTTTTGAAGAGATATTTTTAACTTCACGAAACATAAAGCGAATCTCCAATGGCATCTGTTTTTGTAGGTTGATCATTAAAGAGCCATTTTCCCCATTTGTGTTTAATTGTCCTGTCATTCCTTCCCAGGTTGAAAATTCGACTTGTTTTCCCGACCAGACTTGAAGAATTCGTCTATCGTCGAGCGTTACGACCGTCTTCGAGATTTTATCATTGCGGCGGATGAGCGTATCAACATCGTCGGGAAGCATTGGAATAATCGAACCGGCGCGGACAAAAAGCGGCATTTTGTCTAACGGCGCATTGACTTCAATCATCTGTTTTCCCTGAAACCGCTTGCCCGTCCAGTAATCAATCCATTCGCCTTCGGGCAGATAAACCGTGCGGTAAGTTCCGCCCTGATACATCGGCGCGACCAGTAGGTCGGGACCGAAAAGATATTGAAAGGAATGTTTTGCCGCTTCCGTGTCTTTCGGAAAAGCGAGAGCCATTGCGCGAATAATCGGCATTCCCGTGCGGCGCGATTCGTGAGCGGCTTCGTAAATATACGGGAAAAGACTCGTGTGAAGTTTGGCGAATTTCCGGTAAATCGAAAGCGTTTCTTCATCGAAATCCCAGGGTCCGAGATTCGATGTCATATGCACCATCATCAAAGGGCTGAACGCGCCGAACTGCGTCCAGCGGATAAAAAGCTCTTTGTTCGGTCGCCCAAAATAACCTGCGATGTCGTGTCCGAAAAGCGGCAGACCGGAAAGCCCGGCGGTTTGCCCGGCGATGATGACCGAAGGCAGACCGTTTGTAAAAGAAAAATCGGCATGATTGTCGCCGCTCCAGCCGAACGGGTATTTATGCGTTCCGGTAAATCCGGGGCGAGTTATGAGAACGCCGTCGCCGCCCAGACGCTTTTCGATGTATTCCTGCATCGTTTTCAGATACAATTCGGCGTAACGATTTTTCATCTTTTGCGCGGAAGTTCCGTCCGCGAAAACCGCATCGCCGACAAAATTTCCCTCGCCGTCGTCACATTTGAATGAACGCACAACGCGCCATTTTCTGGTTTTATCAATTTGTTCGTGCCACCACTCGACCGCTTTCGGGTTCGTAAAATCAACCAATCCGCCCTCGCCTTTCCACCATTCACGAATCATCACAGTGCCGCCCGGATTTTTGACCAGAAAACCCTTTTCGGAAGCCTCACCGTAATTGCTCGACGCGCCCGGTTGAATGCCTTTCATATCGGTGATGTTGCGCGAATTGACAAACGGAGTCAGCCACAGGCTCACGTAAAATCCCTGTCTTTCGATTTCCGCAAACATTGCTTCGGGATTTGCAAACTGCGTTTCGTTGAGAATGAAATTGTTGTATCCGGTTTCCCAGGGGCTGTCTATGACGAGAACAGAAGCAGGAAGGTCGTGTTTGCGGTGAAGCTCGATGTCTTGCAAAACTTCTTCCCGGTTTCGATGAACATCCCTGCTTTTCCAGGGCGCGAATGCCCAGTCAGGCGGCACAGTGATTCGCCCGGAAAGTTCGGTGAAAGATTTGAGAATCTCCGGCAATTCCGGTCCGGCGAAGAAAACTATGCGAAAACGGTTTTCAGGATAACGCAGAATGCAGTGAAAACGGTCGGTTGAGTTCAAATCAAAAAAACCGGGCGCGTAGCTGTCCGCCCAGATACCGTAACCGCGGCTGCTCATATAAAACGGCACGGGTTTATAGCTGGTCGCGCCTTTGTCTTCCGGGTGATCCTGGCTCGCCATCGGCAAAATGAAACCTTTTTGATTGACGGCTTGAAATCTTTCGCCGCCGCCATAGTAAGAGCTGTTGTCGGCGATTTTTAACTCAAACGGATGAATTTTATTATCGAGAGTTGACCAGGTAACCGCGACGGCGCGCGGATTTAATGCTTCCCATTCCAAACGCAAAGATGAATTCTGAAAAACTCGGGCTTTGCCTTCGACGGATTGAAAATTATTTTGAATTTCACCGTTTAAGGAAATGCCCGGCATTTTTATCTGCTGAATAGGCTTTTTCTCGCTGTCAAGAATTATGAATGTGATTTCGCCGGTTTTAGAATCGAATTGGAGTTTAAGAAATTCGGTTTCCAAATCTTTCGCATCCGCACGGCTGGAAGAAAAAACGATAAAAATAAAGGCAGTGAATAAAATAAGATGTTCGCAAAAAACAATTGAAAGAAACCCGCTTCTATGTGTTTTGATTGGCATAGCGATCACGAACGAAAATTATAAAATAAATGGTTTCAAATTATTGCTTAAAGCAATTGAATGGTCAACTAATTTCTGTTCATTTCGAAGAAATGGACGTTTGGTGAGGGATGCCTTCAGCACTGGAATTTACGCAGCAAAGCAGCCTGACAACAATATATTTGACTGAGAGGTTGTTTAAATTTCCAAAGAGTCAGCGAAGCGGCGAATTTAGGAAAAATATCAAAATTTAAACAACCTCTAAATTAATCATTTTCACGCGGCAGGAAAATATTTTTCAAACCTCGAAACTAGCGCAAAGCCGTTCTAAGTTTCTCCAGCGCGCCTTCCAGAATCTTGTCTTCCCGCGCAATACAGATTCGCATATACGCGTCCCAATCGTCGGAATCGGCAAACGCGCTGCCCGGAACGCCCGCCACGCCCGCTTTTTCCATCAGCATCTCGTTGAAAGACAAAGCGTCGTTAAACTCTTCGGGAATTCGCGCCCAGATGTAAAAGGAAGAGCCGGAATTGTAAATATCGAAACCGAGTTCGCGTAAAACGGCGGAAACAAATTGACGTTTTTCGTCGAATTTATCGCGCAGCTTGTCATAATAATTTTCGCGCGTCATTAAAACTTTTGATAAAGCCGCTTGCAGAGGGGTCGCCGGGCAAACGTAAATGACGTTTGCCGCGTTGTTTATTGGCGCGATCAATTCACCCTTGCCGTAAGCGTAGCCCAAACGCCAACCGGAAATGTTCCATGATTTCGAGAATGAATTGACCGTTATCGTACGCTCCCACATTCCGGGCAGAGTTGCGATTGGAGTGTGCGGATTTTCGCCCATTACATAATGCTCGTAAACTTCGTCGGAAATGACCAGCAAATCGAGTTCCTGCGCGATTTCGGCGACTGCTTCAAGCTCGGTCTGCGTCATCACTTTGCCGCTCGGATTCGCGGGCGTGCAGACGATAATCGCTTTCAAGGGAAAATCCGCGCGGTTTTTTAATTCCTTGCAGCGTTCGCGCAAAGCGTCTTTTTCAAAAGTCAGATTTTCATCAACCTCGAAAGTCTCGGTTTTACCGCCGAATTCTTCCAAAATGCGCCGGTGATACGGATAATACGGCTCGAAAACGAGCGCGGATTTGCCGCGCAAATAGCTCTGGGCAATCCCGATTAACGCGCCCGTTCCGCCGACGGTTATCATCAGCTCAAACGGTCTGGCATCAACGTCAATTTCGATGCCGTTATATTTCCTGATTTTTTCCGCTACGGCTCGCCTTAATCCGGCGTCGCCCTCACTTCCGCCGTAATGATTTTTACTTGCGGCGATTGTCTCAAAGGCTTCTCTGGCAAGCTGCGGATCAATCGGAAGCTCGGATTGTCCCTGCACGAGATTGCCTTCGGGCGGCACAAGGCGCGTGATGGCGCGAATGTCGGGTTTTATCTTTTTGGCTGTTTGTTCTTTCATATTAATTATAAAAATATCAGTTTTTCGACGAGATTTCTAAACTGGAAAAAGAAATTTTGAAACCGCAGATAAACACAGGTGAGCACGGATAAGAAAAATACAATTCGGAATTTGAAATCTGAAATTTGAAATCTAAAAATCTGTGTCCATCTGTGGTTTCCTTTTCTTATTTGTTAAAATCGGCTTATGAAAGCAGCTATGCAAAACGCTAAACCGCCTAGCCCGAAAGCCGGAATTTTGGGCGGGCATTTTCTGAAATTTCGCCGCAATCCGACCGGATTTTTAACCGAAGCCGCCGCGCTCGGTGATGTCGCGTTTTTCAAAATGGGCGGTCAGCCCGCCTTTTTTCTCAATCATCCCGAAATGGTGCGCGATTTGTTGGTTGTCAATGCTCACAAATTCAAAAAGGGTCGCGCTTTACAGCGTGCCAAAAAACTTCTCGGCGAAGGCTTGCTGACGAGCGAAAGCGAATTCCATCTGCGTCAGCGCCGTATGATTCAGCCCGCTTTTCATCGCCAGCGTATTGCCGAATACGCCGGAGCGATGATCGAATACGGCGAAAAAATGGCGAATTCGTGGCAAGACGGCGAAGCGCGCGATATTGATAAGGAGATGATGCGGCTGACTTTGCAAATCGTAGGCAAAACTCTTTTTAATGCAAATGTTGAAGACGAAGCGAACGAGGTCGGCGGCGCGTTGACCGCGCTGATTGAAATGTTTAATTATTTACTCCTGCCTTTTTCCGAATTATTGGAAAAATTGCCGATTCCGCAAGCCCGCCGTTTTAATCGCGCCAAGGAAACTCTCGACAAAGTTATTTATGAAATCATAAATGAACGCCGAAAATCCGGCGAAGACAAAGGCGATCTGCTTTCGATGCTTTTACTGGCTCAGGACGAAGACGACGGCGGTTTTATGACCGACGAGCAGGTGCGCGACGAAGCCTTGACTTTGTTTTTGGCTGGTCACGAAACAACAGCTAATGCTCTGACTTTCACCTGGTATCTTCTTTCCCAAAACCCGGAAAAGGAAGCGAAATTTCACGAAGAATTAGACGCGCTATTTCCGAACGGCGAAACTCCGAAGCCGGAAGATTATCCGCATTTAAAATACACGGAAAATATTTTAGCCGAATCAATGCGCCTTTTTCCGCCCGCGTGGGCTTTGGGCAGATTGGCAATTGAGGAACACGAATTCGGCGGCTACGAAATTCCGAAAGGCGCGCTCGTTTTATTAAGCCCGTATATCGGACAGCGCGATTCACGCTTCTGGGAAAATGCAGATGAATTTTTGCCGGAAAGATGGGAAAAACAAAGCGTCAAGGAAGCGGGGCAAAAATATATCTATTTCCCATTTGGAGGAGGCGTTCGCCGCTGTATCGGCGAGCAGTTTGCGTGGACGGAAGGCGTTTTGCTTCTGGCAACTCTGGGGCAAAAATGGAAACTGCGCTTGATGCCGGAACAGAAAATCGCGCTTAACCCGCTGATGACTCTTCGCCCGAAATACGGGATGAAAATGAAGATTGAAAAAAGATGATTTTTCCAAAAGAAAATCGGCTAATGGCATTGCTCCTTTAACCATTAGCCGATTTGAATTTTTGAAGAAACTAACTAAATTCCCGCCGAATCAGTCGCTAAATTAAAGTAATAATAAAGCTCATTGTAATCGCGCAAAGCTCGATTTAAAATTAGCGGAAGCTGCGGAATGTCTTTTGTGTTGACGATTAAATTCAAATTTCGCGTGAAGGCTTCGTGCGCATTCATCGTTGTTCCCCCGTCTTCCAGAGAAACAAAGTAAAGTTTTCGCCGCTCGAATGAAGGCATCGAATTGAACTTTTGCTGCAAGATCGCCGCGCCGCCGAATTCAGCCGCAAAATCGGAAGAGAAAATTACGACCTCGGTTTTGCCTTCGCGCAGACGCTCGTTGGCTTGCGCGGGCGTTTGCGCCAGATAAACCTTAAAGCCCGAACCGGCAAGGATTTTGGCAATTGCCTCGCGGTGCTGTCCTAAACACAACAAAACCCGTCGCGGTTTTACATCCGCTTCGTCGTTTGATTCGATAACCTTATTTTCCTTTTGCAAAGCGCCAAGCAGAGAGCGAAGCGCATTATTTATCTGCATTTCCGCTTCTTTCGCCGCAATCTGTTGAGCATTATCAGGAACGGCGGGCGCGGGCTGATTGGCTTCCAACTGCTGAACGGTGGAAGAACTGCGCCCTTTCGCGCCTTTCTGAACGCGAATCATATTCTGACAGCGCGGGCATCGAACGGTGAAATTTCCGCCCGGAATTTTCGATTCGTCGAGTTGTAGAGAAACCGAGCAATTGTCGCAACTTATTATCATAATTTTTATTTTAGGTCTTCGGTCTTGGGTCTTTGGTTTTCGATTAAATCTATCCTGAAAATAAAACGAATCAAAGACCGAAAGCCAAAAACCGAAGACCGCTTATTCAATCATATCCAGCACCGAATTTCGCGGCGGAGGCGGAGGCGCAACGGGCGCAATCGGTTGTTTTACCTGCATTTTCGGGGCGTTGAGATAATCTTCGGTCGAAGCCAATCCTTTTAGCTGAAGCAGTAAATTATTCTGGTTTGAGGCAAACGAAAGCCCGTCTTCGAGCGTGATTACTTCCTGTTCGATCATTTTGCGAATAACCGTGTCGAAATCCTGCATTCCGTCAATTTCGCCGTCGCGCATCGCGTCTAAAAGTGTTTTACCGTCAGATTCGCCTTTCTCGACATATTCACGCGTGCGCTGATTCGATTTTAGAATTTCGACGGCGGCGATACGACCTTTCCCATCGCCGCGCGGAATTAACCTTTGCGAAACAATATAGCGAAAGGTTTGCGCGAGCCGTGTGCGGATGATTTTTTCTTCGTTTTTCGGATACAAACCGATGATACGGTCAACCGTTTTCGAAGCGTCAATCGTATGCAGGGTTGATAAAACAAGGTGTCCGGTTTCAGCGGCTTCGAGCGCGATTTCCGCCGTTTCCAAATCTCGCATTTCGCCGACCAGAATTACTTTTGGAGCTTGACGAAGCGCGGCGCGCAGGGCGGAAGAAAAATTCTTTGTATCCGAACCGACCTCGCGCTGGTTTATCGTGCATTTTTTGTGGTTGTGCAGGAATTCTATCGGGTCTTCGATGGTTACGATGTGATAACTTTTCGTTTCATTGATGTGATCAATTACCGCCGCGAGCGTCGAGCTTTTACCCGAACCGGTCGGACCGGTTACAAGCACGATTCCGTTGCGGAGATTGCAGACTTCTTT
>DATHTS010000856.1:0-7265 GCA_035462935.1 Pyrinomonadaceae bacterium | reverse complement strand
CTTCTTCCGATACGACACGCATTTCCGCGTTTGTTTTGGTCAGAACCGTCGCGTCGAGCATTGCGCCGTCGCGTTCGCCGCCACAGAGAATTTCCGCGCCGTTTTCGGTTGCTTCCTTCACCCAACTTTGCGCTCTTTCCGCCGCTTTTTCGTCAATCATTACGGAAAGCTGCGTTAATTCATCGAGCGGATTTCCCTTTTTCAAATTTTTGGCTTTTTCGAGAAAATTTCCCGTCCACTCATCAAAGATTTTTTCGTGAATCAAAACTCTCTGGACGGAAATGCAAACCTGACCGGAATAGGCGAACGCGCCGACAACATTCCGGTCAATCGAATTTTTAATATCCGCCGAATCGTCAACAATCACGGGCGCGTTTCCGCCGAGTTCGAGCGCGACTTGTTTTCTTCCCACTAAATTCTTTAATTTCCAGCCGACCGCCGCGCTTCCCGTGAACGAGATCATATTTACTCTTTCGTCGCTAAAAACCGTGTCAATATGTTTTACGTCCATCGGAACAATCTGAAGCGCGGATTTCGGCAAGCCGCTTTCGAGAAAAACCTCGCCCAAAAGCAAAGATGTCAGCGGCGTTTTCTCGCTCGGTTTGATGATGATCGAATTTTTCGCGGCGAGCGCGGGCGCGACCTTGTGCGCTACCAGATTCAAAGGAAAATTAAAAGGCGTAATGCCGTAAATCACGCCGCGCGGAATTCGCAGAGTGTAAGCCGTTTTGTCTCGCCCTGCTGCCTGCGTGTCAACCGGAACAATCTCGCCCGCAAATCTTTCCGCCTCGCCCGCCGCCCAGGCAAATGTTGCGATTCCCCTTTCAACTTCGCCGCGGGCGTAAACTATCGGTTTGGCAGATTCATTCGCAATCGTCTCGGCAAATTCTTTTTTACGTTTTTCGATTCCCTCCGCTATTTCTCGCAAGCCTTTTGCGATTTGAAAGCGCGGAAGTTTTCTCATTTCCTTTGCGGCTTTTTCGGAAATAGCGATTGCTTCTTCACATTCCTCAGCATTCGCCGAAGCGACTTCCGCCAAAACTTCCCGCGAATAAGGCGATTTGACCGTAAAATTCTCCGAGCCTTTTCTCCATTCTCCGCCGATTAAAATTTCACCTGAAACCATTTTTTCCTTTTTCCTTTTTCCTTTTTCCTTTCAACTCCTCCAACCAACTTTTTTTGCCCAGGCTAAATATTCTTCCCGTCTTTTGTGAAAATTTGCCGGTTTGTTTTCTCTTGTTTCCTCATTTTCCCAAACCAAGCTTTCGAGAGGTTTTAATCCGACTTCGGCGCGATATTCATTAACTCTTTCCTCATTTTCCAGCGTCCAAACCTGCATTTTGCCTTCTTCGTTCCAATCGGATTGCGTGCCGTATCTCTGCGGTCTTCCTTCAAAAAAGCAGATGCGGTCATCCAAAAAAGCGGCTTGCCAGGCTTCGGCTTCTCCATTTTCAACCGCTTCCTCAATCAGTTTTAAACATTTGCGCTGAAACTCAGGCAAAGAAATCGCGTGCTGGACAATCAGCCAAGCAGCTTCAGCGCTGTCTTCCCCGACCAGGGATTTTCCGAGCCAGCCGCCATTTTCCTCCAACATCCTTTCGAGTTCAGCGGCATTTTTCAAATGCGTCTGTTCCATTCGCGGCGCGTATCCGTCAAAAAGCTCACCCGTTTTCGCTAATTCTTCGCGGACGCGGAGGTCTTCGGCTTTCATTTCGATTAGTTTTTGGCGCAGTTCTTCGTTCATTCGATTTGAAAACTTTGCAATGTTTATAATTTATAAGGTAAACTTTTGGAGTTTTTTATTCAATTTTTGGAGGATGAGAATGAGATTTTTGAAAATCGCTTTGGTAATTTCAGCATTATTTCTTTTTATTTTGTCTTGCGATCAAGCGCCGACCGGCAACAACGCGGCAAATAATTCAGCCGTCACCGGGACGACTAACAATGCAAACGGAAACAATGCAAACGTATTTAACAATATGCCCGTCAACATTCCGCCGGATGTCGCGCAGGACGAGACGGCTTCCGGGCGCAAAATCTTTATGGAAATTTGTTCCAACTGCCATCGCGAAAATGGAACCGGCGGCAAAATTACCATTGAGGGTAAAACAATCAATCCCGATAATTTAACCACTGACAAAATGAAAAAAATGGCTGATGAAAAATACGTTGATTACATCAAAAACGGAGTTCCCGATGAAGGAATGCCCGCTTTCGGGGACAAATTGAGCGACGCGGAAATCCAGAACGTGATTAGCTTTATTCGCAAGGAGCTTCAGAAATAATACTCTCGTTTTCGGTTTTGAATTTGCAGTTTGTGTTTGTCAGGGTTGCAAATCCAAAATCCGCAATCTAAAATCTAAAATCTAGTCGGGGCGTTAGCTCAGTGGATAGAGCATTGGTCTTCGGAACCAAGGGTCAGGAGTTCGAATCTCTTACGCCCCGCCAAAATTTTTAACTCTGCATAAAAAAGCGGGCTTTTCGCCCGCATTTCTTTTATCCCGATTTTCTAAAATTTTACTGCGGCGTTAAACGCGAAAGATTAACAATTCCGTATGCGAGTTCGAGTCTTGTTAAAGCGCGGGTCGGATTAAAATAATTTCCGTCCAGGCTGATGAAGCCTTTTTGCAGGGCAACCGCGACATAACCTCGATATTGAGTAGGAATAGAAGCTGCATCTAAAACTGAAGCGGGTAAAATTGAAACTGCGGCAAGGCTATCGAGTTCGGCGGCTTTTACGAGCGCGACTGCCGTTACAAGTTTGCTTGCCGAAGCATTCGGTTGGAATGCGCTGCCGATGTTTGCATCGTAAATAAGCTTGCCTTCCGGTCGGGACTGCACCGCTTCGATTGCGTTGCGGGACGTTAAATTTTTCACATCAAGGAAAAGCGGCGCTGCGGCGACGAACTGCGGAGCATAACCGCCGCGAACGAGCGTTTCAGCCAATTCTTCTCTGGTTACTTTCGCATCGGGGCGGAAACGTGTGCCTTGCGGGAGCATCAAAAATGATTGCAGGCTTTCATAAATCACGGCTTGGGATTGAAGTGGGAGATCGTTTACGTCCACGAGGGGAGTAACTTCTACTTTTGTTGTTTCAACCACGCCGTGAAAAACCTGGGTTGTTCCGATGCCGGTTGTGTGTTTTACAGCGGCTTGATATGTTCCCCCGGCTGGTTTATTTAAAGTAACTTTTTCGCGGCTGCCGGTTATTCCGGGAAGATTCAGGTAATTCGATTCGCCGCGCAGATTGCCCTTTCCGTCAAATAATTTCAAACCGAAATCGTTACCGCTCAAGCCCCACGAAATGTGAACGCCGACCTGAAGCGAATTTTGTGGAACTGAAACATCAACCGTCGCCGAATTTCCGGGAACAACCGTGCCTGAAAAAACTTGGGTAATAGCGGTTGTGAAATTCACGGCGCTTCGGTCTAATTCCGCGCGGAAGAAACCTGTTCTTCGGTTCGGAAATGCGGCTTCCAAAACCGCCGCGTGCGTGTTGAGCATTCCCGCTCCGGTTTCGTGGGCGTAATAACCGGTCAGAGGAGTCGCCGTTCGGCTTAGAATATCTTTGATTTGTTCGGGCGTCAGATTCGGATTGGCTTCAAGCATTAAAGCGATTGCACCGGCAACTTGCGGGGCTGAAAATGAAGTTCCGCTCGCAGTTGTGTAATACGGAATTTCTGTTAAGGAAAGGCGGTTTGTATCCGCGCCGGCAACTCCTAAAACTCCGGTCTGGGAAACAAGGTTTCTCAAGCCGATAACGTTTACGCCCGGAGCGACAACAGTCGGGCGTTGAAGCGAATTTCCGAAAGCGCCGCGCGATGAGAAACTTGCCAACTTGCCTTTTTCATCCGACGCGCCAACGCCGATAACCCACGGAGCAACCGAATACGGGTTAAGCGTTCCCGTTCCGCTTCCGCCGTTTCCGGCTGAAAATACGACGTTAACTCCGCGTTTGGTAAGAATTTCGGTGGCAATATTTACCGGATCGTGATAATCGAAATGCGCGGCTGCCGAAAAACTGCAATTAACGACGCGGACGTTGTAATTCGCGCCTTTTTCCAAAAGATAATCGAAACCCGCCAAAACGTGCGTCAAATTTGCGTCGCCCGCGCTCAAGCCCAAAATTTTCGCGCCCGGCGCTACGCCGTTGTATTTTCCGCCCGACATTTGACCGCTTGCGGCAACCACGCCCGCCACAAAAGTTCCGTGTCCGCTTGCCGGGTCGGTATTGACCACATTTTCAACCGGCATCGGATTTAAAAAGCCGATTGCCGCGCTTTGCGTATCAACGAGACGAACATTTTGAACAACGCGCCCGGTTAAATCGCCGTGCTGGGAATTTACGCCCGTATCCAAAACCGCAACCGTAACATTTCGCCCGGTAACAGGCGTTCCCGCATTGTGCTGCTGCAAATCACGGTCGGTCGCAACGCGCTGAATTCCGGTTTTCTTGAAATACGGGTCGGCGTCAAAATTTAATGTTCGGTTTCCGTAAATCGAGCGAACCTGTTTTAAATGCGAAACCGCGATTAACTTAGAGCGCGTCGTTGTAACATAAATCATCGGAAGCGCGCGGAAAAGCGTGCCGCCGGAAATTCCCATTTGCTGCAACTTAGCCAAATCAGTTTGCGTCGGGTAATTGTGAAAAACGATAACCGCGTTGATATTGCTGTCGTCGGTCGAATTGTTTAACAAAAGCGCCAATTCCGGGTCAATGCTTTGCAAACCTTCGCTCGTTCCGGTGGTAAATTGCTTTACCATATCCGCCCCGGTCAAACTTATTCCTCTCGGATTTACTATCGTGACGCCATCCGCGCCGGTTAAAGAAATTCCATCCGCTCCGGTTAATGAAATACCGCTTGGCTGAGTCAGTGTAAAAGTCGCTCCGTCTTTTCTAAAACTGACAATCGTATCCGCTCCCGTTAATGAAATTCCGTCCGCGCCGGTTAATGAGATGCCGTCTGCTCCAGTCAAACTGATTCCATCCGCTCCGGTTAAACTAATCCCGTCCGCGCCGGTTAAAGAAATCCCGTCTGCTCCGGTCAAGGAAATTCCGTCGGCACCGGTTAAACTAATACCGTCCGCTCCGGTTAAGGAAATTCCGTTAGATTTTCTGATAATAACTGAGTCGGCTTGATAAACAACGCCGTCCGCGCCGGTTAAAGAAATGCCGTCCGCTCCGGTTAGGCTGATTCCATCAGCGCCTGTTAGCGAAATGCCGTCAGCTCCGGTTAATGAAATACCGTTTGCGCCGGTATAAGCCGCACCGTCCGCGCCTGTCAATGAAATTCCGTCTGCTCCGGTCAGGGAAATGCCATCCGCGCCGGTCAATGAAATACCGTTCGAGCGATAGCTGAGGAAGCCGTCCGCGCCCGTTAAACTAATTCCGTTCAAACCGACAAATTGAACGCCGTCGGCTCCGGTTAAGCTGATACCGTTTGAACGCGAAACAAGTAAACCGGCGTGCGCCATCTGAAATGTAAAAAGAAAAATAAGAACTAAACTGAAAAATTTCTTTATCATCACTTAAATGCCTTTCAGCAATATAACCAAATGGGAGTGTAAAATTAAAATACGGAATTTACAACTTTTGTATCAAAACCGAACAAATTTTAATAATAAATAGGGTTCGGGGGCTTTGACGCTAGACAATCCAGCAAAAGTTGTTCCGTAAATTTTTTATCGAATTTTTAATCTGCAAAATAAATGTTTTATCTCTATCAAATTGCAAATTTTCTTTGTCCGCCAAAAAAGCTGCTTCCCCAATTCCCGATGCCCTTGCCGACGGCGAAATTTGAACTCCGCCGAACAAGCGCCCGATGGTTCGGGCGGCGCCCTCTTTTGTTTGTCCTACTGAATTTGCAGCGTTCCCGATTGATTGAGAAGTTATAGTTACAAACCCGTCAACCGCTTTTTCTGCTCCTTCAAGCAAACTGCCGCCCGAACCACCTTCCGAGGCGTTCTTTTGTGAAACGGAACTTCCCGAAATACGTAAATTTAAAATTCTGCTGATTTTTTTTTCCGAATTATTAAAAGTTTCCCTCGCAGATTTTTGTTCAGCATTTTGTTTTTGCCCGAAACAAAAAACGCTGAAAATAATAATCAAACAAAGGCTAGGGGTAACTCTTTTCATTTTTTTATTCCGCTTGTCTTTTCCTGCTCGTGCCTTTATGAGCATCGGTAATTTTCATTTTACATATTAAACTTGAGAAAAACTTGAGCCGAAATTTTAGAGATTTTCCGGGCTTAAAAAAAATTCAAGTTTTTCTCAAGTTTTTTCAGCTAAAGTTGCTCCCGGTATGATGAATTTTTCTTTTCACGAAAATATTAGCTACCCTGACGTGGCGAACAACCCGGAACCGTTGAA
The DNA here is from genome assembly GCA_035462935.1 of Pyrinomonadaceae bacterium. Lineage (GTDB taxonomy): Bacteria > Acidobacteriota > Blastocatellia > Pyrinomonadales > Pyrinomonadaceae > DATHTS01. Next base: position 895 of record DATHTS010000856.1, on the reverse strand, counting down.
CAACCCGAATTCCCCGACCGCTAGTGAGGAATTCCATCTATTCGCGGAAAAGCTTCGCGTGCCGCAAATTGAGAAATACATTTCGCGCCCGCGTCTGAATGAGCTTTTAAAAAAGTCGTCCGGGCAAATCGGCGCGACAATGATTATCGGGCGAGCCGGAACCGGCAAAACAACGCTTGCGATGGATTTCGCCAAAAACTACGAGCGCGTGGCGTGGTATCGCGTCGAGGCGACGGAAACGGATTGGAATGTATTTTCGCGCTACTTGGCGGAAAGTTTTAATGAAGACCGCTTAAATTATAAGGATTTACCGGACGATGTCGCGCCTTTCATCGAAAATCTTTTCGCCCGTCTCGCCGTTTTCGGAAGCCGTGAACCGCTTTTACTCGTTTTCGACGATATTCATTATATCTTCGACACCGATTGGTTCCCGGAATTTTTCAACACGCTTTTATTTTCACACGCGCCGAACATTCACCTGCTTTTTCTTTCGCGCTGCAACCCGACTCTTCCGCTCTGGCGGCTTCGCTCAAAACAGGTTTTGAGCGTTATTGATGAAAAACTGCTTGCTTTTAATGAATTGGAAACCGAAGAATTATTTAAATTTAACGGCGTTTCGACCAAAAACGCTTTGAAAGAGCAGAAGAAACTTTTCGGCAGAGTTTCAAAGTTGCAGGATTTAATTGCGGCTTTGAAAAGCTAATTTTTTATTATCAAATAACTTACCTGAAATTTTTCACCCAAAATAATAATTTGAAAAAATCGAAACCACAGATTACCCGAATTTCATGGATTAAATTAATTAATAACCATCAATTCTTTGCGCCCTTTGCGCTTCCTTGCGGTTAAAATTCTTGATTTTTTAACGCAAAGAAGCGCAAAGGTTTTAGCCGTA
>DATHTS010000855.1:0-5047 GCA_035462935.1 Pyrinomonadaceae bacterium | reverse complement strand
CTCACGCCGGAAGATTTCGACGGCGACGGCAAAAAAGACATCGCGGTTTTCCGCCCGTCCGAGGGAAATTGGTATATCCTGCAAAGCTCAAATTTGCAAACGCGGATTATAAAATTCGGCATTTCGGAAGATTTGCCCGTTCCGGCTGATTTTGACGGCGACGGCAAAGCCGATTTAGCCCTTTTTCGTCCCTCAAACGGAAGCTGGTATGTTTTGAAAAGCTCCGACGGCGGCGCGGCAATCGTGAAATTCGGTCTGAACGGCGATAAGCCCGTCGTCGGTGATTACGACGGCGACGGAAAGGCGGATTTTGCGGTTTTTCGTCCGTCGGGAGGAAATTGGTATCTGCTTCGTTCTGAAAAAGGATTTACGGCGGTCAACTTCGGCTTGCGCGATGATAAACCTTTGCAGGCGGATTTTGACGGCGACGGGCGGCGAGATATTGCGGTTTTCCGTCCGGCGGCGAATGTCTGGTATTTTCTGAAAAGCTCAAACGGAAGTTTCGGATTCTCGCAATTCAATATAAACGATGGTGTGGCTGTTCCTTCGATTTTTATTCCTTAGATGTATTGACAAATTAAATTAGAACGTCAGAAATGGCGGCTTTAACTATCAACTATCCACTTTCAACTATCAACTGATTAGCAGGAAAATTACTGCAAAATAGTTGATAATTGATAGTTGATAATTGACAGTTTTTGAGGGTTATTTCCTGGGACAGCTAATTCTAACTTAGCTTATCAATACACTTAGAATCTAGTTTCTCTTTCCAACTCAACGCCTTTGTTTTGAATGATTCGATTCAAAACTTCTTCAGACTTTCGATTTTCAAACGGAAGCCCGCCGCTGAAATCGCCAAAAGAACCTTTTACAATGAAGATTTTACATTGATAGCAAATCTCAATTTCTACCGTTTTGTTTTGATAAGTTGCCCTGATAGCGTGATGCGGAACGTAACAAGCTGATGGATACGGTCGACTGGAAGCGTCAAGATAGAATGTCTCTAAAACTTCCTTTTTTTCATTTTCATCAGTGATAACGGCAATGCGGTTCGGATAAAAACCCATACCGTCCGAACCATTCTCGCCCAGAACCTCCGCAAAGATTTCAAACTTTTCAGCTTTTTCCAGAACTTCGCGCACTTTCAGTGGAAGTGATTCATTTAGATATTTCTTCTGTTTTGAATTTAATTTGACGTTCGGCTTCACGGGCTTGAGAGAAGTATTTTCTTGAACCGCAGTTGAAACTGTAATCGCTTCGTCCCAATTTGATTGAAGATTTTCGTTTGCAGCCGTTTTCACTTTTGAACAGCTTGTAAAAATGAAGATAAAGGAAATTGAAACTAACAAAAATTTCATAAAGTTCACCTCAAGTTATTCAAAATTCATCCGCCGCATCAAATCAATAAAACGCACCTTTAGGTAGTTATTCCATCAGGTCAAATCAAACTTCATTTTTGTGCCGAAACTTAGGGCAGTGGAAATTTAATTGGAATAAAAAAGAGGAATAACTAAAAAATCCTTTTCTTATTGCCTTCCTTAATGTTATATTAATATCCTTAATGTTATATTAATAGAAATGTTCAAGTTAGTAGTTAGTATCTTTTGCTTTTGTAAAAAATTTTCAAAAAATTAAGGGTTGGAGGAAAAAGGATGAAAGGCTTTGAAGTTCCCGCGGCACGAAAAGCGGAATTGGTAGTTCAGGAAGTATCGGATGAAGTGTTGGTTTATGATTTAAGAACCAATCGCGCTCACTGTTTAAATGAAACGGCGGCATTTGTGTGGAAATCCTGCAATGGAGAAAACTCTGTCGTAGAAATCAGCCGGAAATGTCAAAAAGAGACGGGAAAGCCTGTTTCGGAAGAGATGATTTGGCTGGCGATAGATCAATTGGGAAAAAGAGATTTATTGGAAAAGCGGATAGAAATAGAATTTCAGGGGCAGACTCGTCGAGAAGCGTTAAAGAAGATAGGACTCGGAGCAATGATCGCATTGCCGATAATTACATCGCTGACAGCGCCGACGGCAGCGCTGGCGGGAACAATTTGTGCGAATCCGGCTTGCACCTGCACTTTGGTTGCGAATTGCACAACTCCCGGCGGATGCGGATGTAATCAGCAATCAACCTGCACGGCAGAATGTCCGAGCGGATGTACCTGCAATGTTCCGAACGGCGCAATTTCGTGTAACGGAACTTGCGGAGCATAAAAGTTATAACCGGAGATTTTTCATATTCGGAATAGCCGAGACTTGAAAGCCGATAACTGAGAGATAAGTTGAATCAGGTTATCGGCTTTTGGTTACAGTTTTTTGAACCGTGCGGAAACCCGCAGTAAATAAAAGTGTGGAAATTGGGCGCTCTTATTTACTGCGGGTTTCCGTTTTATTTTTGCTTTACGCCGTTTTCCCGGCGATCAATTTCTTTACTAAATTTACATAAAGCCCGACCGCTTCTTCCAAATCCTTTTTCAGCACAAATTCATGCGAAGTGTGCGCGTCGAGAATCGAGCCTGCGCCGAGCAGCAGCGGCGTTCCCCAGTTGGAAAGATGCGGAATGTCGGTGGTAAAACGCACAACCTTTTGTTTGAATCCTTCGACCGCCAGCATTTTTACCGGACGCGCAACCGTCATAATTTCGATTTCGCCCCGGTCGCCGACGGTCTTTTCCAAAACTTCGAGAATCGGTTTTTCGTCGGTTGTCAGGCGAATATGCAAACCGGCTTCGGCGTTTGGCGCGATGACGTTTGTTTTCAAACCGCCGCTTATCAAGCCGATATTGTTGGTCGTCTCGCCGAAAAATTCATCATTCGGAAGTTTGGCTCGGAGAACGTCATTCAAAATATCAATTAATTTTTCAATCGCCGATTCGCCCATTTCCGGGTAAGCGGAATGCGCGGCTTTTCCTTTAGTTTTGATAAAGAAACGAAGCGAGCCTTTCGAGCCGATTGCCAAATCATTGTCGGTCGGTTCGCCGTTGATGAGATATTCGCATTTTTGGGCGATTGGATGATGGTTCGCCGCTTTCGCGCCCGTCGAAGATTGTTCTTCGTCAACGGTGAATAAAAAGCCGATGTCGTTAATTCCTTCTTTTCGCAGCCTTTCAGCCGCGAAAATTTGCGAGGCGATAATTCCTTTCGCATCACACGCTCCGCGACCCATTATTTTTTCCTCGTCTTCGCTCGGCGGGATAAACGGCGGCACGGTATCCATATGAGTCGAGAGAAAAACGCGGGGATTGTCGGAAGCACAGGCGATTACATTTTTGCAGCCGTCGGAAACTTCCTGTAAATCAACTTCATAACCCAAATTTTGTAGATAATCGCCCAAAAATTGCCCGATTTTTTGTTCCTCGCCGGATACGGAAGGGATTTTTATAAGTTCCTTGGTCAGTTCAAATAAGTTCATAATTTCGTTAGGTTTTTACAACATTTTTCGCAAAATTGTTTCCAGAATCTGCGGCGAGAGAAAAGTCGGCTTGCTATCCGCTTTTTCAAAAGTTATATTGAGTTATAGCTCTCGTCAAAAGTTAATGCTCTCTCCAAGAACTTAACACATTTCTCTCCCGAGATTGAAAGTTTAATAAAGGAAGGTATAGAAATATGAAAAAGTTTTTGGCAGGATTGATCATCCTCTTTGTTTTCGCAGTTACAGTTCCCATTTCGGTTCAGGCGCAGTGCTATTGCGAGGATAGAAGCTATCGCAGAAGTCATTCGCATAAAAGATACAATGCGCGGAACTACCGCAGTTACAACCGGCGCTACGCCAGCCAGCGTTACGCGCGTCAGCGTTATTCCAACAGATACTACAACAATGGGTATTATGCCAACCAACGATACTCAGATCGGTATTACGCGAATCAGCGTTATGCTAACCGCCGTTACGCTAAACAGCGTTACGCAAATCGCCGCTATGCCAGCCAGCGTTATGCTGACCGTTATTATGGTAATCGGTATTATGCCAACCAGCGTTACGCAACCCAAGGCTACACATATCGCCGCCCGAGTTTTTATCGTCGTCACCGCAACCTGATTAATATCGGTGTCGCAACCGGCGCCGGAGCATTGATCGGCGGTTTGGTCAAAGGCAGAAAAGGCGCGCTGATCGGCGCGGCGCTCGGAGCCGGAGGAGGCGCGATTTATACGTATGGCGTCAGACCGAAAAAACGACGCTACTAATTTTTTTAAGAAGTGAGAATCAAAAAAGCCGTGATAAGAAATTAAAACTTACCACGGCTTTTCTATATGATTGCGCATTCGCGTTTCTGTCAGATACTGATTGCAAATAAGCTTGTATCTTTCAAGAAAACTCAAAATAAGTTATGGCTCTTTGACAATTTGGGGTTAAAAATATCGAGAGAGCGGGTGCAAGCAGCCCTTCCCGACCTGTTATCTGATTTGGCTTGCATTATTAATCCTCAAATTTAACTCAAGGCGAAGTTGAAAAAGACCTGTTTAATAAATTTGCAGGTCTGGAATGCCTGCTTGCACCCGCCATATTCTAGTTTATTATTCCTTTATTTTTCAAAGAGAAATGGCAGATTCAGTTGTTCAAACCCCTAATTGTTAAAGAGCCTAAGTTATTAATCCATTACAAAAATCGTATCCGGGTCGTCCTCGTGGCGAATCTCGTCAATCTCTTCGCGTTTTCCTTCGCCCATATAAAGCCGGTTCGGGCAGTTTATTACCATTCCTCTTTCCGTCACGCTGACGTTTTTATAAGCGTGAACCACGCCTTTCGGAATAATCACGGCTTGCGGATTGTCCGCGCCGACAAACATCGTCATCATATTGCGAAAGGTCGGCGAATCCTCGCGGTTGTCCCACAAACGGAGCTTAAAATTTCCCGTTCCGAGAAAGCAAAAAAGATCGGCTTGATCAACGTGCTCGTGCGGTCCGCGCTGGACGAGCGGTTCGGTGAACGAAATATAAGCCATTACCGGGTAAAAGTCCTCGGCGATTTCATCGTGCCGGAATAATTCCGCCAGATAGCCGCGCTCATCTACAAATTTCCTGAGCGGATAAACAACTACATCGTGAATTTTTCCTTTG